>JAKIZN010000405.1 GCA_022708005.1 Bacteroidota bacterium
GGCGGCGCTGATTCGTCGCCCCAAAGGTCATGCCATACTTCATAATCTGCTCGCTTGAGCCATTCGAAAAAATTGATTTCATAATTAGGCAAAAGCATCAAAGTATCGGGTGCGAACATAGAAGCAATTAGTTTTGCTTGCTCATCGGTTATAGTTTCAAACAAATCATCTTCAAATGAAATGTAATTATCCGTTGCAACGCAGTGCTTGCAATAGTCTATTAGCTCTTGTTCAGTCATTGTTTGCGTTAAATTAAAAATTATATAACGAATATTTGGCTAAAAAATTTGAGTTAATCCCAAATAATTCATCGAAAATAATTGTCTTTCGCTGTTTTACAGATGAAGCTATCTCATAATATAACAGACGGAAGCGTGCGTATTCTCCAGATGTCCTAAACCTTCGAGGTGTGGGACATCTTAAAGCCTAACTTTTCCCTATAGATACGCAATCAGATAGAGTTTTTAATGAATTATTTGGGCTAATAATTCTACAAAAATGGAAAAGCTGATGACTACAGTGAAAGTTTATCTTTCAAAGCTTAGCGTAAAAACTTTAGCTTTTTTGCCTTCTAATAATTTAAAATCGGGTGGCAGAAAAGTAGATTTTATCACGCAGGCTCCGCCAGATTGGTCGAGCCTTTTTGCCCATAAAAATAGGCATTTGGCTTTGTCTTCAAATCTTGATATTCTGCCGTCAACTGTTAGCTCGACATTTATATTTTCTACTTCATAGAAATAAATATGCCGCCAATATGGAACTTCGACGTCGACAAATTTTCGCATAAAAAAAGTGATATATCTTGCATCAAACTTAAAAAGCTGCGTTTTATCGTCTGTTACAAATGCAAGTATTACTTTACCTGCAAACTCCATTTTGAACTCACCGCAGGTCATTTTCTTGATTTTTAATAAATTCGTTTCGTAATTTTTGAGCTTCTTTAAAAACGGACAAATCGTGAGATAAATCCACGATATTGGCGAACGCTCCTGATGTGTCCGAAAGATAAGTTACCTCAAATCGCTTTCTTTCGGTCGCAAATTCAGCAGGGACTGCTGAGTCGAGTAACGCTTTAAGTTCATCGGCTGACTGCAATAGCTGATTTTGGACAGCGTCTGGACTGCTGTCCTGCGCTCTTTTTAGTGTTTTGTATAAGTTATAAACGCTTTTACCGCAAAAAACAATTTGATTTACAAGCTGATAATTACCGCTTGATGCCGAAATCTCAAGGATTATGCCGATGTCATTCTTCTTTCGCAAGCCGCCTTCTGATAGCTGTTCGAGAAAGTCAATAACCGCTAATGTATCTTCTGAAAGTTCCATTTTACGCTACGTTGCGGATGCAGTGCTTGACTACACCCTGAATTTCTAAAGACCAATCTGGAAAAACCTCAATTGGCAAAAATCTACTATTTGCCGAAAACAAATAAACTTTGCCCTCGATAACTCTATATATTTTTACGAGCATTTCCCCATTAAGCGACGCAATAACAATTTGTCCATCTTGCGGAGTTGAGTTCCTATCTACAATCAATATATCGCCGTGATAAATATTTTTATCTACCATACTTTCGCCAGATACTTGAACCA
>JAKIZN010000406.1 GCA_022708005.1 Bacteroidota bacterium
CATCAATAAGCAAACAGCTTCCTGTACCGAGCAGGGTTGCTCCTTTGATGATGATAAATCGTGCGGCAATGATGGATGAAAGAGAATTTGGATAATCGTTTTTGGCTATCAACTGGACTCTTGTTCTGGTGACAGCCATAGTGAGCACTGCCAAGCCATCGCAGATGCCTACTAAGAGGGAACTCCAGGGAAATACTTGTATGTGTAGCACGCTCCCAAGAGCGACTGCAGAGAGCAAAGCGCACGAAATAAGCTTGGCAGTTGGGTCAATTTTAGCGACATAGCGCGTAGCGCCCAGGAAAGCCCCGAGCGTGGCAAATATGGCCACAATCGATAGGTGATAGGAATAATCGCCCTTGCTCCAGCCAAAGTCTCTTTGGGCCAGAACTAGAAAGGTCGCATTAAAAGCACCAAAGCCGATCATTTGAATTGCGTCATAGGCGATATATTTGGATATTTCTGGTCGCTTAAAAATTATCAGAAAGCCTTTTAAAAAATCTCTCTTGCTGTTTGTTTGGTTGGGATCAACTGGATTTTTTCTAGCAGAAACAATTTTGGTAAAAACAATTGCGCATATAAAAAACGCCACGGCATCTATAGCAAAACCAAAATTAGTCCATTGTTTCATGATGAAAAATGATGCAATTAATGGGCCTAAGATACTACTAGCTTGAATCGACAGCTCAGAGAGGCTGTTATAGCTTTCAAGCTTATGGGACGGTATATTTTCCGTCCATATACCTAGTTTGACTGGTCGATGTAATGACCCAAGTACTGATAGGAGAAATGAGGTGCAGTAGATTAAGAATATTGATTTTTCTTTAAGCGCAAGAATCATTAATAAAACAACAATTCCTCTTCCTATATCTGAATAAAATAAAATATTTCTTTTGCTCAATTTGTCGCCGATAGCTCCGCCGACCAGGGTGAAGACGATATAGCCAACCGTTGTAATAAAATAGACGAGGCCAACTTTTCCTGCAGACTGAGTTATATCCAGTAGGCACAAGGCCATTAAGGCAATGAAAATCTGATCGCCAAAATCGGATAAAAATTGCAGGCTGAGTAAGGTCTTTGCTTTACAAATCGATGGATTGTTGCTTGGGGTCGTCATCACTTTCCTCAAAAAGCCTACTTGCGGCCATGGCTATTTGGAAGCGACAACTATTCAAATCGTTCTGATCTTCTTTTTCTAATTTAATAAGATTAGCTTCGACAAAGTCAAAAAGACTCAATATTTTTTTATAGGATTTTTCGCTTAATTTTACATGGTAGTTAGATATATAGCTTTCTGGCTTGATATTAAGATCAAGACTTTTAATTAACAATTGTTTTCGTAGCTCAGATATGTCGGCAGTTATGGGCACCGTAGTATGACGATGGATTTTTTTGACTTTGTCATCGATAACCTCAACTAAACCAAGCGATTGCAAATGGGTAACTACTTCTTGTGCTTCGCTTTCTTGAACGCCAAAAAAATGAGCGAGACGAGAAATGCTCGTATTGCGTTCGCGATCATAGGTATACATGAGATAAAGCCTAAGCCTTGGATCATTCTGCATGGCTTTTACTTGTTCAGTGCTAAAA
>JAKIZN010000407.1 GCA_022708005.1 Bacteroidota bacterium
ATTGAAGAAGTAAAGAAAATCAATCTGCATAGTAGCCTTGCTGGCTGGATAGGTATAATTACGCTGCTTTGGATTTCATCGACTTTGATAAGCTCATTTCGCTCTTCGCTCAACGCTATTTTTGAAATTCCCGCAAAAAGAATATTTATCTTTTATAGACTGACCGACATTTTGCTTACTATTGTGCTGACGATATTAATGTTGGTATTCTCTTATGTGGTGCCGCTTGTTAATTTTGTATTATCCTTTTTGCAGCAATTTTTGCCCGATATTATGCAAGGTTTGATTGGCAATGCAGTGCTAATAGCGTTATCGCTTGGCACTTCATTTGTGCTATTTTTCTTTATCTATTTCTTTGTTCCAACCAAGAGACTGCCTTTATTTGTTTCTTTTTATAGCACTTTGCTATGCGTAGCGATGATAGAAATTTCGCGTAATGTATTTGCATGGTATATTAGTAGTTTTTCAAATTATGGTAAATTTTACGGCACTTATGCGGTGCTTATTTCTATGGCTATTTGGATTTACTATTCATCATTTATTTTGCTGATGTCTGCGGAGATAGTAAATTTTATTTATACCAAAAGGCAAAACAGGAAAGAGCTTGAAAGAATGAAGGAGTTTGATTTGGCGAAAGACAGCGGATTAGAGCCTCATGCCGAAACTGAAATAAGCTAACTGTTCGCCAAGCACAATATCTCGCGATTTTGTAAAATAGAATGCTCTGCCTAATGCAAATTTTGCTGGACCAAGCGGAGTATCCAGCTGCAAAGCAAGCCCTAATCCGTGCTTCAAATTCTTAAATCGAACGCTCTCGGGCTTATCCCAAGTTGTGCCTAAATCATAGCGAGAAGAAATATATGTATCAAAAAAAATCTTAAAGGGAAGTTGCGCCCTTGCTTCAAATGAGCCTACGAAGATTTGCCGACCGCGCTCTTCATCTTCGCGCATTCCATAGAATAAGTTTTCGCCACCCAAAGAAAAGAAGTCGGCTACTGGCAGAGTTTTATCGGCTGCTCCGAATAGAAGAGATGGCTTGAAAGTAAAAGAGCCTGCGGAGGAATTAATATGATAATAGAAAAATGCCTTCGAAAAGCCTTCAAATTCACCGATTGCGAGAAAGCTCGTTTCGAGCGAAATATCAATTAATTGCCCAGATGTAGGGAAATCTACTCTATTTTCTGAGTCAAATCTTGTTGAAAATTTTAATGTAGAAACATTGGCATATTTCGGCTTGAGCGAATCCACATTGAAGTAGCGTTGGTTTTCTATGCGATATTCTGCAGCAACGGTGCCATCTTTGCCCATTTGCTTGCCAAAAGCCAATTTGCCTCCAAGTCTTTCGGCTAAATGTTCGCCCACTCTCTGCCTTTTAAATCTGTTGGGCGGGCTGTCTTTTACAAGCGAATAATCATAGATATACTTGTTTGAGTAATACATTAATGCACTCATCGAAAACTCACTTTTGAGTATTCGTGGATTGTCCAACAAAAAAGTATAATCTTGATTGCGAGCTCCGAGAGCCAACCGAATAGATGCTCTGATGCCTGCATTGAAGAGATTTTCTTGAATCGCATCAAGTCC
>JAKIZN010000408.1 GCA_022708005.1 Bacteroidota bacterium
TCTTCCAAACGAGTATTGATTTCTGATGCTATTTCTACATCGTCTTTGGGATAATTACTTTTTAAACTTAATAAGTATTGTTTTGCTTCAAAATAATTATCCTGTTCCATATATACGTCGGCGAGCAATATAAAGGCTTTGGCTAACCATTTGTGATGCGGAGTTCCCTTATCTATAAAATCAAACACTTCTTTTTCCGCTGATTCATATTGTTTGGCTAGGTAGTAATGTGTAGCAAGTAAGTATTTAGCTTCTGCTCCAAAGGCATTTCGTGTATCTTTAGCTAAGATTTGCATATCTGGCAGTGCATTTTGTGCTTTATTTAGCTCTAAATAACTCAACATACGTTTGTGTTGTGCTTCGCGAAGCAATTCAAGGTTGTTGCTATGCAAGGATATAAAATTAGTGGCATACGTAATTGTTTCATCATAGCGTTTCAAAATATACGATGCTCTCATCAGTCCGATACGTGCTACCATTTTATTTTCGCTCGAACCAATCGCTTCGAGTTGTTTAAAATATTCCATTGATTCTGCATATTGCCCCAAATCATAGCTTATTTCTGCCGCTCTTGCTAAGGATTCTTCCTGATTAGGATTCTCTTTATCAGATAGCAGTGCTTTATATAAAGGGAGGGCTTTTGCCGGCTGTTTTTGTGTATAATAACAACTTGCTAACAAATAGCGAGCAGTAGTACTATAACGCCCTTTGGGATAGGTATCTAAATATTTCTCAAAACTTGAAATTGCTTGTGGTATTTCGTTGCGCGAATAGACACGCTGAGCCGCTCTAAACAATAATGAGTCTTCTCTCGAAGGGGCTATTTGGATAGAGCCTTTTCCCAAAGCATTAACAAACTCGGTATATTCACTTACACGATTATCTTCTACCAAGATATTCTCAATAGCTTCCAACGATATTCTAGCCTCTTCGCTTGAGGGATAGGTACGTACAAGTTGTTTGTACGACTCTAAGGCTGCATCTGTTTTTCCATCATTGTATTGTAACATCGCAATTTGTAAGCGTGCTTGTCGTATAAGCGGATGATTACGGGAGAATTTCTTTTCAATTTCTGCAAAGGTTTCAATAGCCTTATCGTTTTCTTTTAATACCACGTAGGTTTTACCAATTTCAATGTAAGCGTCATCTACCCATTCTGATTGAGGATACGTAGTAATTAAATTTCGTAAGGTTGATATTTTCTCATTATGATTTCGTTCTAATCCAGCAACAAATCCTTTTTGGAATGTAGCATAATCAGCTCCAGGTAATTGAGCCCCTGTTGCTATGGCTTGATTATAATAACGTTTTGCCTCTGCAAATTGTCTGTTTTGGTAATAAGAATCGCCAATACGATTATTGGCATCCAACACCATGAGGTTGTTGTCAGGTTTTAATGCAATGTATCGTTTAAACCATGTTACAGCATCTGTGTAGTTCTTCAGTAAATAGTAGGTGTACCCCATACTATAATGAGCAATATCGTATTCTGCTAGTTTTTGTGCTTTAGGTGATTGTAAAAAGGTTTGAAAATTCTTTTCAGCTTGGGTATAATATCCAGTATTCAACAAACTTTCTCC
>JAKIZN010000409.1 GCA_022708005.1 Bacteroidota bacterium
ATTCTCTTCTTGAATGTCCAATTTAGGCTCAACCATTATTACTTCTTCGCGGGATATTACCACCGCACCGGGATTGGCGCCCTTTGGCTTTCGCACATTTTTCTTTTGAGTATAGCAGACTGGAGCATATTTTGCATTTCTCGCGCCTGAAAAATATGCTGTTATTTCGGCAGCTTTTTTCAAAATTGGCTTCGGCGCTTTTTCGGTATGCCTCATAAGCAAGACAGCATGCGAGCCACTAGTGCCGCGGGCATGCAGCCAAATGTCATTTGGCTTTGCAAATTTCATAGTTAGCTCGTCATTGTTTGCTGCATTTTTGCCAACGTATAACAAAAATCCTTCGCCAAGATCGAACTTCTTAAACTTCTCTTCGGGTGTTTTTTGCTCGCTTTTCATTTTATTAATAATTCTTTTATTAACCAATAATTGATGAAATTGCTTCCAACCATTATAGCTATTTATTTTTTCGTAAGTATCTAATAGCTTTAAAATGTCATTATATCTTCGCTCATAAAGCAATATCCTATCTGCCTGAACGCTTGCGTCTGCATTAGTTTTTTTTGCTTTATTAAAATAAATCTGCGAATTTTCTAGTAATGTCAACTTTGGATTGAGCTTCGCAATTAGCTCTTCGCCAGAATAATCCGTAAGTTTGATATGCTCGCCTATTTTTTCCTTCAAATTCGGTTGCGACATCAAAAGCACGCCAATTTTGTTGTATAGCTCGGCTCGCTCTTTGCTTTGAATAGAATACTTGCAATCAGAAATTTTCTTTTCGAGCCTTGTCTTCTCGCGATTAAGCGCTGTAGTGGCTTCAGATTGTAAGCTCTTTTGAATTTTATGCCGAATTTTTAATATGCCCGCTTTTTTGACGGCTTCGGAAACAGAATCGCTTTCAAATATCACATTGTCGTATTTCGCTAACTTGATAAGCGAAAATACTGGTTCGTCTTTGCTTTCCAATATAAAATATTTTTTAGCAAATACAAGTTCATTTATAAGCGATTCCGCAGATTTTAGCAAATCAAGCTTAGCTATTTCGGTCATTTCAGCCAAAATTTCGCCACCAGAACTGCCAAGCCGCGAAAGTAGCTCTACGGCATATCTATTGCCCAATAATAAATCACATTTAGAAAGAGCCGCCAGCAACTTTTCACTACCCAAAAATGCAGAAAAAGGCAGCAGATTCGTCGCCTGCGAAGTATAATTGCCTATCTGAGAGGGCGACTTTTTGTTCAAAATATATTCAATTTCAAACTCCTTATTGCACAAGAACATATTCGCAGAAGCACCTGAATAAATGTGGAATATAAGCGTATAATTTATAAAGGAAAAATACATTATCCTATCATCTGGCACTAATTCCACGCTTTGCAGCACGTCGCCCATGAGTTCTGGCATTAAGTCTATAGAATTTTTTTTAGCACGCGAAAATTTTTGGTCAAGGTAAATTTTAGAAGCATTGGGCTTGGCAGAAAAATAAATATATTTAAAATTCAAGCCATCGTAAAAAGTAAGCACAACTGTATCTTTCTCTTGCGAAAAGCACTCTATCAACTTCATTCCTACTACG
>JAKIZN010000410.1 GCA_022708005.1 Bacteroidota bacterium
TCGAGAAAATATTTCAGTGTAATGGCGAGTTCATCTTTGCTTGGCTCTAATAAAAATGCTTCGGCAGTCAATTTTTTGTCGTCAATTGTGTCGCCTATGCTGATTTTGTTCGCGCTCAAATACCAAGTGCAATCCATATCGGTAAAATCATCTGTTGCTCCACCTTTTGTAACAACTACCGGCAGTCCGCAAGCCATTGCTTCTAAAGTCGGTAGCGAAAATCCCTCGCCTCGATATGGACTTACAAATACATCGCAAGCTCTATAAAGCGAAACGATTTCTTCTTCTGTCATTGCATCATCTAAATATATTATTTCTGGAGCGTTTGCTTGCTGCTGTGCCTGCAAAACAAAGTCTTTCGCCGTTTGCCCACGGTAGAATGTATCGCCGCCCATATCTTTGACGACCAGCACCACATCATCATCGGAAGTGAATGTTTTTAAATATACTTCTAATAATATATCAAATCCTTTTCTGAAAATAGTGCCGCCAACATATAAGAATTTCAATCGCTTATCTGTCTGCAATTGAAATTTTGCACCATTTGGCGTAAATAGTTTAGGATTAATGCCGTTAGGTATAACTTGCACTTTATCGAACTCTATACCGGAATTAATAAAGCTTTGTCGCGAATAATTTGACGGTGTCCAAATTTCTAAAGCGTTTTTGAATATTTCTACAAAATCTTCGCGATGCGTTGTAAATTCCCAAGGCTGCATAATTATCCATTTGGCGCCTTTGGGTGGCTCTGGCTTGGGTGGCCATTGATGGCGAATCCAAATGTATGGCAGCCGTGCCACATCTTCGCTAACTTCGCTTTTGAAGCGAATATCGTGAGCTTTTAATTTTTTATATTTTGGGCTAAATTCGGCAGCGAAGGCATCTGGTTCGTAAGGAATAATAGTCAGATTAGAGCCGCCGCTATCGATTATATTCGAGCAATGTTCGCGATTTATCAGCGCTAACGAGTGCCAAACAAACTGGGAGCCTTCCCAAACAATATTAACCTGCGGCTTGCTTTCGCTATCAGCCGCCTCAGCGATTATATCATCGCTTGGCTTGTCCAATCCTGCAATTTCTTCGAGCATAGATAAATCAAACAAATCATCGCTATCTTCTGTTTTTTCTTGCTCATGGGTTGGCTCGGTATGCACAATATTAGCCTTTTCTGCTTCAAATAACTCTGCTGCCACTGCTTTTTTTCTCGCTCGTACCGTCATATTTAAGTTAATATAGCCTTTATCCTGCGGCGTATTTTCTTCTGAAAATTCGGTAACGTAAAAGCCAGCTTTGTGTAGCTTTTCTTTGATAGACAGCTCATCGAAGCCGACGCAATGATAGTCGCCGGGATTAGTTTGCCCGCCGAAAATCATATATGACGCAATGTCTGCATTCCAAACGCCGTTAGCGTATGCTAGGATTTGCAATTTAAGCGACGGGCAGCGTATGATTAGCTCGGAGTTGGGCTTCAGCACTCTATGCCACTCGTTCAATATTTTTGGGGTTTCTCTATGGGAGAAATGCTCCAAAATGTCGCTCGCGAGTATTAAATCGGCAGAATTATCTGG
>JAKIZN010000411.1 GCA_022708005.1 Bacteroidota bacterium
ATGCCACAGATATAGGTCGGCTCTGTCGGCAATTGTATCAAGATTGAAATAGGAAGAGTCCGTATATTGCGGCTTTTCGGTATTTTCGGAATATCGCTCGCTTAAAGGCTTGATGCCGAAATAAAATCGCTTGCCGTCTTCAGTCCAGCTAATAGAATTTACAGTCGGGATATAGTTGTTCACGGGCAAGTTTGATGTTTTAATTATCTCCTCACAATTTTTATCATTTGACGGCGACCATAAGTAAATAGAGCATTCTTTGGGTTTGCCAAGCTCTTCTAATTCGGCGAAAGTGAAAGCAAGAGCATTTGCAGACTCGCTCCACAACAAATTAGATATATAGCATTCTTTTTGCTTTTTTATCTCAAACTCTGGTGCAAAAGGCTCTTTGAGTTTTCTATAGTAAATCCCGTCTTCGGCGCCGCTCTTGCTCGATACAGCGTAAAATACATAGTTAGACAAGCTATCGAAAGCAAATTCGGTTACAGCATTCACTTGAATTTCTGTGCCGCTCGGCAAGTGCTTCAATGTTAAATTCGCCCCAATTTGCTTTTCTTTCATTTTTTTATCTGGGTCTTCTTTATTTTCTTCGTCTTGAAAAGCGAGCCACACGCCATCGTTAGAAAATTCGTATTTAGTTGCGGTTCCTTTTTCTTGCGACTGCCCAGTTTGCAAATTCAAAATATTCAACTTACTTTTTGGCTTATCCTTTGGGCTTTTAGCGTTATCAATATCGATTGATTTTGCTTGCTCTTGGAATGCTGCCCAAAGCGAATTTTTGGCGATACGCGGGGAAATACCTCTTGGAAAAGAATATTTTGTGGTATCTTGCAATGACTGGAAGTAAATTGTGCCATCGCCTCGGTCTGGAATAAGCGAATAAGCAATCCATTTGCCATCGGCAGAAAGCGATGCGTAGCGAATCATTTTGAACTTCATTGCATCTTCAAAAGTGTAAGGCTTTTTGCCGTTAGCTATTGAAATTAAAGCAAATACAAAAAATAGTGATACAAAGGCAAAGGTAGAAGTGATTTTTTTAGTCATTTCAAACTCTTTTATTATTTCGTAAAACGCATTCTATCAAAAAAACTAATTTAATAAAAATTAATCGTTATACGAAACATTTCATTTTTTGCTAACTTTTTTGGGCAAGTAAGCAATAGGCAAAACGATTGACACAAGCGACAGTCGCCGCATTGAGTTAAATCAAGTAATTGCAGCTAATTCTATGCTAGAACTCAAATACTATCGATATATTGTGCATAACTCCGCTTGCCGAGATTATTTCTGGGCTTATTGAATAATCGATGTAAGATTTGAACGGTATGCCGGGGAAAAGCTCTTCGAGATCTGGGCGAAGCGAAAAGCCAGCCCCCCAATATGTCATTGGCAAAAATTGAGGATGCCCGAGTTTATCACCATAAATCGAAATGCCACCGCGCAGCCCAATCAGCTCGTGAAATACAAGTTCAGTGCCAACAACAAAGGTAGGCGATAAATCATACTGCCCGTATACTGCATCTAATCCAAACAATACATACCTTGTCGCTGGCTCGTATATTGTTT
>JAKIZN010000065.1 GCA_022708005.1 Bacteroidota bacterium
CGCAAAAATAGCAAAAAGAAACATAGATACTTTGCTTTCCATATCTTCGAGAAATAAGGCTAAATATACAAGTCGCTCAATCCCGCTCCCTAAAAAAAATAATGGCGCTTGGTATTCTAGCCCAAATGATTATGCTAAATATACAAGAACATATTCAAATCACTTATTTGTAAATAAAACTATTATTCAGCCAGTATTTTACGAACAAGGTGCAGGAGGCGACAAAGCAAGTCATGAAGAAGCTATGGAAGCACTTCGCAAAGTATACCCGGGCTATAAATTTGCTAATATAGATGTTCGTGCATTCGACGGTTCGGGCGGCGCTATTCATTGCATTACAAAGCAAATTCCTGCCGAAAATCCATTAAGAATATTCCATAAGCCAGTCGAATTAGGCGACAGAACTGAACTTGGATTTCCTTTTGCAGCTGAAATAATCAATAAAAGCGGGATAGAGAAAGCTACAGTTAATTGGAGAAGAAAAGGCGATACCGAATGGCAATCGCTCAATATGGAAGCTCAAAGCGGCAATATGTTCTATGCTTTACTTCCCAATGAATCCTTAAGCGAGGACGACACGATAGAGTATTATATTTCGGCAATTTCAAATAATGGAAAGTCGATGAATAAGCCTATGGTTGCTCCAGATGGATTTTATGAATTTAGCTTAAAAGTTGTATCAGTCGAAAATGATATTATTGCAAACGAAGCAGGCGAATTTTTCCCAAATCCAGCAAACGAGTTTTCTTCTTTAGAATTGAACTTAAAAAACAGCTCAAATATTAATTTAGAAATATTTGATTTGAAAGGCAATAGGATATATCAACGCAATTTAGATATAATATCTGGATATGATGTTATTACTTTGAATACGTCAATATTAAGCAATGGCTTATATTACGTAAAGATACAGACAAACGACGGGAAATTAATAACAAAAAGATTGAATGTAATTAGATAATTTAACCCAAATAATGCATTAGGAACTATAATTAAATGTGTATCTGTAAGGAAATATTTGGCTTTAAGATGTCCTACACCTCGAAGGTGTAGGACATCTGGAAAACAGCTAATAGACAATGGAAAAGTTTCTATTGGATTATTTGTTTTTATAAAACGCTTACAAATAAAAAAAGCTCGCTTATTGCGGGCTTTTTTTCTGCGGAGAGGGTGGGATTCGAACCCACGGTACCGTTTCCGGTACACACGCTTTCCAGGCGTGCCAATTAAGCCACTCTTGCACCTCTCCTTTAATCAAGACTACAAAATTAAGGAAAAAAATCTGAAATAAAAAAAATATTTTGGCTACTAACTAATTTTATATTAATTTTGTAACGCTCCCTTAGCTCAGTTGGCCAGAGCAACTGACTCTTAATCAGTGGGTCGGGGGTTCGAATCCCCCAGGGAGCACAGATGAAAGCCTTGAAATTGTAGAGTTTCAAGGCTTTTTTGTTTAATCAAATTTCATTGCTGTTGTTCGATTTAGTTAGATTTTTTTGTTGGTTTTAAGTAAAATAATCAGTAAATTTCGATTCATAACAATATACCTTTTAATAAGGTAAAAATTAGGCGTAACTTATGGAAATTAAAAATATCTCTAAAGTGCGGAGCGTCCTTAAAAGTATTATTGAGCTTTGCGAGCACTCAAGCATAAAATTTGATGCGGTAATCCCAAAGTTTGATTATGCTCCTATTAATGAATACATCGATTTACTGAAAAGCAAAGTAAAGCCCGAAACTGCGTCGACCCAATTGGTAATTGGGCTAATGAATGACGTGTTCGAGGGAATTTTAAGCCCAGAAGTTAATATGGGAGGCGATTTTATTGACTTTGTTGTCAAAGATATAAATAAAGGAAATCCAGTATTAATCGAGCTTAAGCCATTATTTAGATTTAATCGGCATAAAGACGGCTTAACGAAAAACGAGCTAAATTATATTTATCATCGCACCCAAATTCAGAAATATTTAAGCAAAAAAGGCGCCGAATATATAATTTTGACTAATATCGATAAGGCATTTATTTTTAATAGAACTGCTTTGATAGACTACCGCCCATTTGTAGAAACAACTTTTTCTGAGTTGCTCCAAAAGTACGTTGAATATGGAGAAATGTGGGACACAATCCGAAGATTAGAAGACCAGATTGTGCCTGCCGACTTAGACGACAGTTTTTTTCAAGACTTAAAAAAATGGTTTTCTGAGTTTAACAATGTGGAGTTTATCGAAACTGAAAAATTCAGCAGAGATGAAGCTATAGTGCTTTTTTTGAATAAGTTTATTTTTATCAAGACTTTAGAAGATTATGGACTTATTCCATATCGATTTATTAGGAGTAAGTTCGAGCAATTTGCAGACTATTGGATTGCTAAAGGCAATGTTGCGATTTTCTTAGCTTTCTTCAATGACATCGAGAAATATATTGAGGAATTTTATAATACAGAGCTGTTTGCAACTAAATTTTGGGATTTGATAGACAAAAGAAAAAGCAACTTAGATTTATTTAGGCAAGTTTTTGAACTTGTTATGGGGTTTGATAAATGGTCGCAATCGTTTGGAAAAGGGCTTATTCACTATAACTATCGATTGATTAACGAAGATATTTTTGGTAAAGCATACGAAACTTGGATAGCCGAAAACCGCAAAGACGAAGGTATATACTACACTCCAGTAACGATAACCGAATTTATGGTAGAAAGTATTGTTAGCAAGCTGTTTGAGGCGAAGGTTGATAAGCTGATTGAAGATTTAAAGCAAACAAATGTTGATGAACTCGAAATTTTTACTCAAATAAAAGACATTAAAAATATTCGAATAATAGATAGCACATCGGGCAGTGGCTCATTTTTAATCAAAGTGCTGCGGTATATTTATGCCCAATATGAAAGGATAAATGAAGCAACTGCGTGGGTTGATAGCATTGCTGTCGAAGAAAATAAAGAAGGGCTGCTTATTCTTCCAGCGAATGTTATTACTATTCAAAAAGTTCGCGAAGAGTTAGACTTCAAAGAGCCGCTAATATATGTTTCTAAGATGATTGTAAATCATATATTTGCAGTGGATAGAGACGAAAAGGCAATCGATACAGCAAAGACGAATTTATGGAAAGAAGCCATAAAGCTCAATCCACATAGTTATAGCTACCGTGTGCTTGAAGTTGGCAAGGAACATGTATTGCCCAATCTTGAAATGAATTTTATTAAGGGAGATTCACTCAGCGATTTCGACTTTGCCGAGCAAATCGATATTATCGCGCAAGAGTTCAAGCAAGATGTGATTAGAATGTTTGAAGTTCGCAAGCAATATCTATCGAATGTTTTTAACCCATACGTTATAGCCGAAGTAGTAGATATTAAAGAAAAAATCAGAAAAAGGTTGATTGAAAGGCATCATTACAAAGATTCTTTGTTTTTTCCGCTTGAGTATTTTTTCTGTTATTTTGACGAAAATGGCGAGCCGCTTCCGATTGAAAAGCAAGGATTTAGCGGAATAATCAGCAATCCGCCTTGGGAGGCAATCAAGCCAGTCAAAAAGGAATTTGCGAAGCTATCTAAAAAAGAACTCGATATTCTCGATTTCAATAAATGGTTTGATAATATTTTGAAGGAAGATAAAGAATTTAGCAAATATTGGGCAAACTATTGCAGCAACTATTCGCAATATTCCGATTATCTTTACGGAAAATATGTTTTGCAAAGCACTGGCGACCCAAATTACTATAAGTTCTTTATGGAACGGATATTACTGCCTGCTTGTTCCTTCAGGATTTCAGACTGACGAGGGTTCTAATAAATTAAGGGATTTGATAATTAATACTTATAGATTAATTGGGCTTTATTCATTTGAAAATAGAGGATATTATAGACCCGAAGAAAAGGCGAGAATTAAACTATTTCCAGACGTTGATAATAGGTTTAAGTTTTCCATTGTCTTTGTCCATAAAAAGCGCATAAATGGCGATAAATATAAGTTCAATTCTAAATTTTATCTTCAGGACCCGCAAGATTTACATAATGGGAATACTATTGTCTATGATATAGAAAAAATAAAGCAGTTTTCGCCCGAAAATATTTCGATTATGGAGTTTCGGAGCGAAAAAGATTATGAAGTATGCTTAAAAATAAAAGATAAACATAAATTGCTATCGGACTTGGGATTTAAGTTAAGAAGAGAATTTGATATGACAAACGATAGTAATTTATTTCACTCTAAGCAAGAAAAAATGAGGTCGAAAGAGCCTTGGCTACAGCTATATGAGGGGAAAATGATACATCAATTTAATTCTTCTTTTTCGACTTCAAGGTATTATATTGATGAGCAAGAAGCCAGAAGAGTTCTGCTAAGGAAGGTGATGCACAGAATCAAAAGTGATAACGAATTGAGCAAAGAGGAGTTTGATAATTTAATAGTGCCAGATGATTTACTGCTTGATTATCAAACTTTTCGGCTTGCGTACCGAGCTGTTGGGAGTTCTACAAACGAAAGAACTTTTATAAGTTCTATAATTCCACCCAATGTGTTTATGGGAAACTCGGTGCATCATTTTGTAAATATCGAGTATTCGCTAAAAGACAATCGAGTTGAATATACAACAAAAGATGTTAAGCAATTGCTTTATATGACGTCGCTATTTAATTCGCTTACTTTGAACTACTACATTCGGAACAAAGTATCGGCAAATTTAACAATGAATTTTCTATATGAGATGCCAATAGCGGAAGCCGACGCAAAACTTCAAAGCAGGATAAACGCATTGGCTATCAGTTTACTGCTTCGCAAGAGCAAAAGAATTAATTTCTCTGGACTAATCGAACAAGCTGGGGTGGTTGCTATAAAAGGCAAAAGCGATATAGAGATGCGCGCAGAATTGGAAATAATAATAGCAAAATACTTATATAGCTTGACTTACGAGCAATGGGATTATGTCTGCTCCACATTTGTTTTTGGTGGCAGCGATACAAAGGTAGAGTTAGACGAAATCATAAAGCTAAGCAAAGAAAAATGGAATGATTTATAACAAATGATGCGGAAGAAACTTTTTTCATTGCCTACTCGCTGTTCTCCAGATGGGGGCTGTCTCAAAAGGTTACTAATACATTATTTGGGTTTATTTTAATCCCGAAGGGATTTGATGTTTGTAGAAAATAAGATTGCCTAAGATAATTCGACTTCTACGGAGTCGTATAACTCACCGATTATTTATTACTACAAACATTTGAACCCTTTGGGTTCGTTACAATTTGGGTTTAAGATGTCCTACACCTCGAAGGTGTAGGACATCTGGAACATACTGACGTTCTCGTCTGTTACCTTATGAGGCAGCCCCATCTTAAAACCTAACATTTCCTTACAGATACGCAGTCAGTTAGAGTTCTTAATGCGTTATTTTGGGCTTATCGATACCTTCGCGGGCAATTACCGCAATAGCCATTCTTTCATTTTATTTGTAAATGCGGGCTCGCCTATCTGGACGCGGCTGAATTTATCGGCAGAGAGCCTTTGACGAAATGCTTCGTAAACGCTAACAGCGCAAGCTACTGATATATTAAGGCTTTGTATCATTCCAATTTGAGGTATTAAAAAATTGCCGTCGGCAAGACTGACCGCCTGCTCGCTAACGCCAGAATGCTCATTGCCAAATACTAATGCGACTTTGCTCGTCAAATCTAAATCATAAAGCGAAACGGCATCTTTGCCAAGATGAGTAGTGTATATTTTAAATCCCTCGCCATGCAAATAACTGTAGCACGCTTCTATGCTCTTAAAGGCAACTGTTTCCACCCACTTTCTAGCGCTTGCGGAGCTTTGCTCGCCAAGCGTGGGCAACTTCTGGCTTCCATCATACACCAAACAAACTTTTAGGATGCCGACTGCATCGCAAGAGCGGAGCATTGCCGATAAGTTATGCGGGTCAGCTATATTTTCCGCAACTACCACTAAATCGAGTTGCCGCTTTTCCAGCACGCTTTTTATTTTGCTGACTCTTTGCTCTGTGCCAAAAGAATATACGATGCTATCCATTATTACGATATTTGCAATATTAAAAAATGTAATTTATTAAGTTTAGCTTAAATATTAAAATAAAGAATTTTCATAAACTGCGATGATTTATTAATATCAGGCACGTAACGCGTTATAGTTCCGCCATTTAAAGCGTATCGCTAAAATTTTACTTTGAGAAGTAGCCTTTTTTTTGTAATTTGTTTTAATTATTTATTGATAGCCATAGATAAGTAAAAAAAACTGCATTGCAGCATAATATAAATAGTCAAGCACTGGCCAACTTATCTATATCATTTTTATACTTTGCACGATGAACGAGAAAAAAATAACAAAAAGCGAGTTGTTTGGAGAGATAAATTTTCATACTATCGCTAATGACCCTGATTTTAAGGAAGGTAGCGTAAGAGAAGCTATTATAATTCCGCTCTTGCAACAGCTTGGCTATGAGCAACAAAATATTATCAGAAGCAAAACGCTGAAGCATCCATTTTTGAAAATTGGAAGCAATAAAAAGCGGGAGATTAAACTCATACCGGATTACCTGCTGAAAGTTGAAGGAGGTTTCGCATGGGTTTTAGATGCTAAAGCGCCGAGCCAGCGGGTCAGCGATGCAGACAACGTTGAACAAGTTTATTGCTATGCGTCGCATCCAGAAATTAGAAGCACTTACTTTGCACTTTGCAACGGAGTGGAGTTCTCGCTTTATCGTAGAGATATGACCGACACGCCAATACTTTACTTTTCACTCGATGAAATCGAACATTATTGGGAGAAACTCAAAATGTTGCTATCGCCGAGCAGTTTTCAAGTGGGTAAAAGTTTCACTCACGATGCGACAATTGCGGCAACAAAGCCATCAGGTTTTGACTATGCGACAAGACCGCTGCTTGAAGAAATTCCAGTTAAAAAGCAATCTGCCGGACGGCATTTCGGCGTTCATGGGTACTTTACAAAGCAGGCTTGGAACGTAGTTGCCGAGTATATAAAAAATTTTAGTAAGCCCGGGGATTTGATTCTGTATCCCTTTGGCGGAAGCGGTGTAACTGCTATAGAAGCTTTGATGAATAACAGAAAAGCTGTAAATATCGATATAAATCCGCTGGCAGTGTTCCTTGTTCAATCGTTGGTTGCTCCCGTTAGCCAAAGCGAACTTGCTGAAGCATTTGAGCAAGTAAAAGCAGAGTATATAAAACTTGAGCCAACTACAGAATTAGAAGTAAAAAAAGCAATTAAAAAATATCCGCAGCCTAAACCGCTGCCTTTGCCTAAAGGCTCAGATGTTGATACAGTCGATAAACTTTTTAATGACAGGCAATTAGCTCGATTAGGATTGCTCAAATCGCTTATTCTCAAGCAAAAGGATAAGAATATAAGAGATAGCCTATTGCTAATGTTCTCCGGACTTGTGACTAAAGTTAATTTGACATATCATACATCTACTTACGTCAAAAGGGAGGGCGGTGGAAACGCAAGCGCTTTTCAATACTATCGATATAGAATTGCCCCGAAGCCTGTGGAGGTCGATATTGTTAAATATTTCGAACTTCGCTTTAAAAAGATAGCTCGCGCTAAAAAGGAAATGGAGTATTTTATCAATGAAAAAACTATTTCTAATATTCAAGTTATAAAAGGCTCGGCAACTAATCTGAAATTTTTGCCGAGAGAAAGCGTTGATTATATTTATACTGATCCCCCTTATGGCAAGAAAATACCGTATCTTGATTTATCTGCTATGTGGAATGCTTGGCTCGGCTTAGAAGTAACAGAAGATGATTATGAGC
>JAKIZN010000066.1 GCA_022708005.1 Bacteroidota bacterium
TATCGTTGCTGGCGCTATCGATAACAGCCTCCGAAAGATTATCGCCACCGTGCCCAAATACCTTGATGGTTTTCACTAAACTTGCTGGAACGCTCATGCCTTTGGCGCTGAGTTGCGAAGCGTCCAATTTATAGATGCCCTCTTCCATAACAGTCAATCTAACCCACGTCCCGTTGCTCACTTCATCTAAATTTCTGAGTTTAGATGACTGTATTTTATCTTTTGCGTCAGCGATAGCAAATGCGTAAGTCTCATTATGGTTAATAGATACCGCAAAATCATCGCCAATTTGCTTGATGTTTTTATTGCTGCTCGCGGCGAATTTTACTGTAACCCTAATATAATCAGGTATTTCTATTATATTATTTTTTGCATCGAATTTGCAAGCGTTGAAAGTAATCCGAGCAAGATGGCGAACTCTTCCAATGCCTTGATACGAAAGCGACACCCAATCCGAAGGCTTACAATTATCATATAAGCTCTTATTAATCACATATTTATCGCCATTTTCTGTATAATTTGGCGTTGGCGCAAGCAGTTTGTGGTATTTTGCAATCTGCCCGACCTCTATATTTGTAATCTCAAAGCCATTTGGCGATGGAACAGAAATTAGCTCTGACAGCTCAAATTGAGACGGAGCGCCCGCTGCAATCGAATTTGAAATATATGCGTTGGCAAATTTTGGTATATATGATTTGGTAGAGTTATCTATATTTATTTGATTGAATTCAATAAATTTAGGTGAGTATTCGATAGTTATTTCTCTTGTGTTTGATACCAACTTTTTCACTTCAGCAAAGGACGTATAGCTTGCCCCTACGCACAAGAAAATCGTTAGAAACGCAAGAAAAACTACGCTATGACATTTGTTAATTCGCATACCTTTAATTATCCTAATTAACACAACTCGGCTAAAAGCCGACCTATATCTAAATAAACAAAGTAAACAATATTTCTATACAACGCTTTGGTATGTGAACTTACAAACTATTAATAAAAGAGTTACCGTAACAGTTAAATTTACAATAAACTACAAAAATAAACAAGTATATGCAATAACAAAAGTATTTTTTTTTATCTTTAATAAATTAATTAAAATGTAATTTTGAATACATATATAATAATTTTAGAACATAGCGCCGTACGAAAGTGATATATATATACCGCCAAATGTCTTGATTGGCTTGTTTTCCATACTTTCCAAGCCATTTTTGCCAAATGGGACGTAATAATAATCGATATTGGCTCTCAAATAATTGCCCGACTCAATGCCAATCACCGCTCCAATCCCTACGTTGCCTGCAAACCTTGCGTACCACTTAGCATAATTCAGCGCATTGAAAAAACTCTTAGAATAAGGCGTCGATAGAATAAATGCAGGACCCGCCCCAACTTTTACGTAAGGCTTCAAAGACTTATGCAAAATATCTCTAAATAGATATCGCGAGTAGCTAAAAGTTAAAGGCATAAGATATAACCGATTTATTTTGCCCGGTATAAAACTATCACCCGTAAAATAATCATAGAACTCAAATTCGTCCGAATTTCTTGCGCCCGTGATAAAAAACCTTGTTTCAAAAGTGCTGCTTTCATTTAAAAACATTTGATAAAATCCGCCGAAAGCGAAGCCGGAATTTGAGAAAAAAAGTTCGCCACCCGCGGCGTTGCTGTATTGATACACTCTATCACTCATAGTCAGCAGCTTTCTCGGCGACTTGAAAACAAATACTGTATCAGGATTAAATTTATGCTCTTCGCCTCGCATTTGGCTCTTCGATTCGCCCGAAAGCAAAGCAAAAATAAATATAAAAACCAGTGCTTTTTTCATTAATTTGTAATTTTATTACTTTAATCTTGATATTTACAACGTTTAATTATTACTTTTAATTGTATAAATTCGTAGCTTTTTGTATTTTTGTAGTTAATAGGATTACTTTTTATAAAAGTATGCGTAATTTGATTGATGCTATTAAAAGATTTGTTGGATAGGCTCGAATCTATTTTGCCCGCAAAGTCCGCAATGGAAGGCGATAGAATAGGTTTGCAAGTCCAAAGTGGTCGGCAAGTTATATCGAGTATATTGGTAACGATGGAAATCACCGACGAAGTTTTGGAAGAAGCGGTAAATATCGGCTGTGATTGCATTATTTCTTTCCATCCACTTATCTACCGCCCGCTTTATGAACTCAATGAAATTGAGCGAGTGGGCAGACTTGTTACTGGGCTTATCAAGCACTCTATTGCCTGCGTGTCTATTCACACCACTTTCGATACATTTATCGAAGGCACTAGCAAAATTATTGCCGATAGATTAGGACTTGCCTTCGACGGCTTTCTTTTGCCCGATAAAGTATTGCCAAATTGCGGAATGGGAGTAATAGCAACTGCAAAGCCGCCTATTACGGAGCATGATTTAGTTAAACTTGTTTCTGAAAAGCTCTTTGCACCAGTAAAATATACAAGCGGCAGCAAAAAAGATGGCATCAAGCGAATAGCCATAGTGGGTGGCAGTGGCACATCGTTTATAAACGAAGCGCTAAATGCTGGAGTAGATGCCTTTATCACTGCCGACACTACTTATCATATATTCCATAGCGTTCGCGGGAAAATACTGCTTATAGACCCGGGGCATTATGAAATGGAGCAATTTGTTTCGCTGGGGATTGCTAAATTGCTGAAAAATATAGTTGATGATAATATAAAAATCGAACTCTCCGCAGTAAGAAGTAATCCAATTTCTTACTTCGGCACAAACTTTGAATCGCAACAAATAGAATATTTAAATAATGTTAAAATAAATTGGTTAAACTAATGGCAAGCAAAATACAGTTGATAGCTGGACTTTCGTATATAGACGCCGAGCTACAATATTTGCAAGAGGAATTTGGCGACCTCCCCGAGCAAGTGCAAGAAAAAAAAGAAAACGCCGAAAAAGCATTGACACTCGTCAATGAAACCGAAGGAATTTTAAAAGACATACGTGATTTCGTAGCAACTGCAAAAGTTACTTTAGTAGAGCTAAAAGAAAAAGAAGACACGCTAACCAAACAACAATTTATGAGCCGCAACAACAAAGAGTTCGACGCTGTTACCAAAGAAGTTGAATTTTTAAAGCAAGAGCACGAAAGGCTTTCCACTCGGATGAGAACCGAAGGCGTTAAGGAAGAGAACATTTTAAGAATACTCGAAGATCAAAAGAAAGAATATCAAGCCGCGCTCGATGACTACGAAAAAATAAATTCGGAATACGAAGATATATCAGCCGAGCAGGGCAGCGAGGTGAAAAAGCTGATCGACAAGCGGAAACTGATTATTGCCTCTTTGCCTGCTGATGCTTATGCAGAGTACAGTAGAATTAAACAGTTCCACAGCGAAGCCGCAGTCAGAGTTAAGAAAAATTCGTGCACAGGCTGCTATAGCGCAGTCCCATCGCAAAAAATAGTAGAGCTTCGCAATAATTTTGAAAAAATATATACTTGCGAAAACTGTGGCAGGATGCTAATTCCAGAAGAAATTGAAATGAATGAAAACCTGCTCGATATTTAAAGGCATACAAAAGACACGCAAAAATAAGGACTTGGCTGCTTGCAGGCTAAGCCCTTGTTTTTAAGTATCTCGCGATTTTTTTTATCAGCTTACGCAATTATTTTATATATCGGACCTCTTGGCGAGAGGCGGCTTTCTATTAAATTTATCTTATAGCTACCCATTTCCCCAAAGTAATAGTCAGAATACTTTGCAAGCAGGCTTCTAAAGCCATTGTTAGTGCTTTTCATACGCAGCAAAGTGATATGGGGAACAAATTCGCGATTTTCTTTTGGAAATCCTAATTCTTGCAGCCGCGAATCAATGGCTACAGCGCTTTCCCGCAACGCCCCATCTTCCACGTTAATGCCAGCATACAGCACTCTCGGCAAGCCCTTATTAGGCAGCGCAAACAGCCCCTTAAATGTTAATTTTGAGTAGTAATCTACCAAAATATCAGATAAAGTATTTTTTATCTCAGGTATTTCATCTCGCTCAACGTCGCCGATGAACTTCATAGTGAAATGTAAATTATAATCTTCTACCCACTTGCCAAAAGAAACTTTATCAAATTCGCTAATTATTTTACTATAAATACTTGAAAAGACGGATTTATCAATAAATACGCCCGCAAACAGCCGAGCCTCATTCATAATCTATATTATTATTTTTTAGACATTTTCTTCGAGATTAACGAATTTGGCTACAATAAATTTTATATTAAGCGACTTCTATTTCAAGCAAAACATCATCTTTATTGACGGGAGTGCCTTCTTTGACCTTTAGCGATTTGACTGTTCCGCTCGCAGGGGATTTAAGCACATTTTCCATTTTCATTGCCTCGACTACCAATAATTTATCGCCTTCCATAACATGTTGATTTTCTTGAGCTAATATTTTTATAACCATACCCGGCATTGGCGCTTTAATTATTTTAGTTCCCGTCGAAACAACTGCCGAATCGAGTATAAATTTTTCGAGCAACTGCCTTGTTTCATTTGTTACTTGAACTGAATACTCAAAGCCGTCTAACGTTAAATTAAGTTCGCCATTTCCTCCGAACTCCATTTCAACTTCGAGCAACTGTTGATTAACCGCAAATGAAAATACGTTATCATACATTTTCTTTAAAAGCTCGATATTATATATTTTTTCATTGACAGCAACGTTTGCAAAGTTTGCTTGCGAAAACTTCACATTAAATTCTTTTCCATCAAATTTAATAATTATATCTTCCACTTTGCCTCCGTTTAAATAAGCCTTCTTATCATTAATTGATTTTCTTTCCATTTATTAGGTTTTTGCTCGCTTTTGACTGGCTTTTTGGAAGTAGCCGACATTCGATAGCCAAATGCCGCTATAGCCGCAATTATTTCGTCATTTTCTACTCGCATTTTATTTAGTACATCGAAATCAAAAGCTTGTTCGATAAATCCAGTATCGAAATATCCGTATTTAAACTCTGGGTGCCGAACCACTGCCAGCAAGAATGGTATGATAGTTTTAACTCCCTTGATTTTGTAATTCCGCAATGCTCGCTCCATTTTGCCAATCGCATCAAACCTATCACGTCCCCAAGTTATAAGCTTAGCCAGCATTGGGTCGAAGTGCATAGTTACCTCCGAGCCTGTTTCTATACCACTATCCACACGAACGCCATAGCCACCGGGCTGCCTGCAATAATTTATTTTTCCAATATCGGGCAGAAAGCCGCTAAAAGGGTCTTCGGCGTAAATCCTACATTCGATAGCGTGCCCTTTGATTTTAACATCATCTTGCGAAAACGATAATTTTTCGCCGGCTGCGATAAGCAATTGCTCTTTAGCAAGGTCAATACCAGTAACCATCTCCGTTACTGGATGCTCCACCTGCAAGCGAGTGTTCATTTCGAGGAAGTAAAAATTTTTATTTTTATCCACGAGAAATTCGATTGTCCCAGCATTAACGTAATCGCAGGCTCTTGCAGCATCGACCGCAACTTTGCCCATACGCTCTCTTAAATCATCGTCTAGCACAGTCGAGGGTGCTTCTTCGACGACTTTTTGATGTCGCCTCTGTATTGAGCAATCCCGTTCGCCCAAATAAGCATAATTGCCGTGAGAATCAGCTACAATTTGAATTTCTATGTGTTTTGGATTTTCGATAAGTTTTTCGATATAGACCGCATCATTTGCAAATGACTTCAATGCTTCTCTTTTTGCGGAATGAAAGGCGTCATCGAGTTCGTTTTGGCTGAAGACGGCTTTCATTCCTTTGCCACCGCCGCCCGCAGACGCTTTAATAAGAATTGGATAGCCAACTTTTTCTGCTATCTGCCGAGCCTCATCGATTGTGGCAATTGGCTCTTTATTGCCCGGAACAATTGGCACTCCAGCTTTAGCCATTATTTCTCTAGCGCCCGTTTTGCTGCCCATAGAGCGAATAGACATCGGCTTGGGTCCTATAAAAACCAATCCCGCATCTAACACCGCTTGGGCAAAATCTGCGTTTTCTGACAAAAAGCCATATCCAGGGTGGATAGCTTCAGCTCCGCTTTTTTTTGCTATATCGATTATCTGCTCAATGTCTAAATAAGCAGATTTTGGCGATTCGCTATCGAGCCTATAAGCGTAGTCCGAATATGATACAAACGGCATAGCCTTATCTACATCGTGGTAGATAGCGACTGTTTCGACCGACATTTCTCTCGCAGCTCGAGCTATGCGTACAGCGATTTCTCCGCGATTTGCAATTAGTATTTTTCTAAACATACATCACCGGTTTATTGGAAACTATAAAATATAACGATTTCGATGAAAATTATTTTAGATTAGCTAAAAAAGTACTCATAACGCCACGAATTTTGCTTGATGTGTGGCAATTTATTTAAGATAGAAATAAAAAAGCAAGTTTTTCCTATCAGACAATAACTGCCTCTGGCTAATACTTTGAAATTCTTTCTTAACTTATTCGTTTAATAGTCTTTAATTTTTATTAATAAAATATATTTAAAAAATTATGAATAACACACTGATTCCGATTGTAGTAGAACAAACCAGTCGTGGCGAGCGCTCTTACGATATTTATTCAAGGCTTCTGAAAGATAGGATTATTTTTTTGGGCGGTCCAATAGACGACTATATGGCTTCGCTTGTGATTGCACAGCTTTTGTTTTGCGCCAGCGAAGACCCCAAAAAAGACATTTATCTCTATATTAATTCTCCCGGCGGGAGCGTAAGCGCAGGGCTTGCTATTTACGACACGATGCAATTTATTAAGCCAGAAATATCCACTATTGCAATTGGTATGTGTGCATCGATGGCGCAAGTGCTGCTATGTGCAGGCACCGACGGCAAACGCTATGCTTTGCCTAACTCGCGAATTTTGATGCACCAGCCATCGGGCGGCACTCAAGGGCAATCAGCCGATATTGAAATATATACCCGCGAAATTATTCGTATGCGCGAAAATCTTTATAATATCATTGCTAAACACACGGGCAAAGATTTTGAAACTATTAAAAAAGACGCAGATAGGGACTATTATATGACCCCCGAAGAGGCGCTTAGCTACGGCATAATAGATAAAGTATTGGAAAAAGTGCCCGACGAGCAAACAGAAGACAAAAAAGAAGCATAATTCTGAAGGGATTTGATGTTTGTAGAAAATAGGATTGCATAACCTTATGCGACTCCTACGGAGCCGTATAATATTAAACCAATGCGACTCCTACGGAGCCGTATAATATTAAACCAATGCGACTCCTACGGAGCCGTATAATGCTAAATCAATGCGACTCCTACGGAGCCGTATAATATTAAACCAATGCGACTCCTACGGAGTCGTATAACTCGCCGATTATTCATTACTGCAAACATTTGAACCCGTTGGGTTCGTTAAAATTTGGGTTTAAGATGTCCTACCCCTCAAAGGTGTAGGACATCTGGAAAAAGACAATTTACAATAATTTATGCGAGTGGGCTGATACTTTATTTGCCTAATGCCCAATTGAAAACTTGAATATATTCATTGGCAGATTTTTCTGATGAAAAATTTTGGTTCATGGCATTCCGTCTGATGGTATCCCAATGTGGCTCGACTTCGTAAATTGATAGCGCCCTATTTATCGCCCAAGCCATATCGCCCGCGTTGTATTGCACAAAATTAAATCCCGTGCCTTTCGCAGTGTTGGG
>JAKIZN010000067.1 GCA_022708005.1 Bacteroidota bacterium
TATTAATCAGAACATTAGCAAAAGCTCTCGAACTGAAATTTAGCAGAATACAGTTTACCCCAGACTTGATGCCCGGCGATATTAGCGGTAGCGAAGTAATCGAGGACAACGTTTCGACGGGACAAAAAGAATTTAGATTTATTTCGGGACCCATTTTTGCTAATATAGTATTAGCAGACGAAATCAACCGCACTCCGCCAAAAACACAATCGGCGTTGCTGCAAGCTATGGAGGAATTTGAGGTTACTGCCGGCGGCAAAACTCACAATCTTGATTTGCCTTTCTTTGTCTTGGCTACTCAAAATCCAATTGAGCAGGAAGGGACTTATCCATTGCCAGAGGCGCAATTAGATAGATTTATGTTTAATATTTGGCTTGATTATCCATCGCTTCAAGAGGAAATGCAAATAGTAAAAGCGACTACCGCCGAGTGGAAACCAGAGGTAAGCAAAGTATTAGATGCCAAGTCAATAATAGAATTTCAAGATTTAATCCGAAGAGTGCCAGTGGCTGATAACGTAGTCGAATACGCAGTAAAATTAGTTCGTAGCACTCGCCCAAGCGAAGCGTCGAAACCCTTTGTTCAAGAGTTTATCAATTACGGTGCGGGACCCCGTGCTTCGCAATATTTAATTCTCGGTGCAAAATCTCGCGCTGCCTTGCATGGCAGATTTACACCTGATATTGACGACATAAAAGCAGTGGCTGTGCCAGTATTGAGGCATCGTATAGTTACAAGTTTCAATGCAGAAGCCGATAACGTATCGACTACAGATATTATTTCGAGGCTCATCAACGAAAAATAGAGCAAACGCAAATTTGCGGAGTTACGGCGGTGGCATCGGGGAATTATTTAGCTTAATTTGAAACTTTTGAGCTTGCCGTTGCGTAATTTATGTTGTCGAAATGCGAGTTATAACTTATTGGCTATTTTGGAAAGCAGATGAACATATTAGAAAGCATCATTATGGCAATAGACTCAATCAGAGTCAATAAATTGCGTTCATCGCTAACTTTGCTGAGTATAGCCATTGGCGTCTTTGCGATAATCGGAGTTGGCTCGCTGACAAGTTCAATTAATTCCACAGTAGAAGGCGAAATCGAAGCTCTCGGCGAAACCACTTTCTATATTTTCAAAGACCCAAAAATTATGATGGGCGGTCCGCACTGGAAAAAATACTACCGCCGGAAAGCAATCAATTATTTGCAATATCAAGAGCTAAAAAGCAGCCTAACCAATGTTTCGCTTGTTACTGGTACAGGTTTTTCCATGAGCAATACAATAAAAAGTGGGAACTTTGAGACTAACCCCGATGTAACCCTTGTGGGAGCAGACGAAGACTATTTTGTGCTCGAAAATAGAGACTTTGCCGAGGGGCGCAGCCTTGTTCAAAGCGATATTATGATGAACAGAAATGTAGCAGTGCTGGGCAATGACGTGAAAGTTAAGCTATTTCCGAATATAGATCCAATTGGGCAGACGATAACGATTAAAAATCAAAAATATGAAGTTATTGGTGTGCTGGAGCCCAAAGGCGCTATGTTGGGGCAGAGCCAAGATAATTTAGTTTTTATACCAATAACGCACTTTTTAAGATATTTCGCATCGTATTGGGAAGAATCGCTTCAAATCACTTTGCGGGCAAAGTCTTCCGAGCTTATGACGCATGCAGTTGACGAAGCTATCGGAGCAATGCGATCTATTCGCAATGTTAAGCCTTGGGAAGAAAACGACTTCGAGATAGAAACTAATGAGGCACTAACGGAGCAGTTTGCTGGATTGACAAGCTATTTGCAATGGTTTGGGCTAATCAGCGGCGGAATAGCTTTGATAGCGGCGGGAGTGGGCATTATGAACATTATGCTCGTATCGGTCAAAGAGCGAACAAGGGAAATCGGCGTCAGAAAAGCTATAGGCGCTAGAAGAAATTGGATATTAACTCAATTTATTATCGAAGCTATTACTTTATGCCAAATTGGCGGGCTAATCGGCATAATACTTGGGAACGTAGCGGGTGGGCTGCTGGGGTTTGCCATCGGCATGAAATTGCATTTGCCTATTGATTGGATCGCTGCAAGCATTTTAATTTGCACGCTGTTGGGGCTGTTCTTCGGCGCCTATCCCGCTTGGAAAGCTGCAAAGTTAGATCCAATTGAAGCATTAAGGTATGAATAAATTATAGCAGCTAAAGCTATTAAGTGATTTTCTTAAACCCAAATAATGCATTAGGAACTCTAACTGAATGCGTATTCGTAAAAAAATGTTCGGCTTTAAGATGTCCTACACCTCGAAGGTGTAGGACATCTGGAGAACAGCGTATAGACAATGTGGCATGCCCTCTTGCCTAAAGACATAGTCAGTTAAAGTTTCTATTGAATTATTTGGATTTAATCCCGAAGGGATTTGATGTTTGTAGAAAATAAGATTGCATAACCTAATGCGACTCCTACGGAGTCGTATAAATTATCGTTTCTTCATTGCTACAAACATTTGAACCCTTCGGGTTCGTTACAATTTGGCTTTAAGATGTCCTACACCTCGAAGGTGTAGGACATCTGGGGAACAGCGTATAAACAATGTGGCATGCCCTCTTGCCTAAAGACATAGTCAGTTAAAGTTTCTATTGAATTATTTGGATTAAATCATCTCAAAATTATATTGCCAACCTTTCAATTTAATTTTTTTCTATCCCTTATTTTTGATAATTTTGCTTTTATATATTATCAAAAATTGAGAATAAAAAATGAGCGCTAATTTAAGAAAAATATCTACTCCCGAACCTTATTTAGTTGAGACCGTTTGGAGCGATGGATTTACCTCTACTATAAAAACAGAGGTTCTTAGAGATAATTGCCCTTGCGCTGACTGCAATGAAGATAAGGCAAAAAAAGATTCTAAATTTGGTTTCATTTCTCTTTCTAATCTCAAACCCGGCAAAAACGCTATAGCAAAAATCGAAGTTGTAGGCAATTATGCTATTACGCCAACATGGAAAGATGGACACGATACGGGGATTTATACTTTTGAATTGCTTCGTCAAATATTCGAAGACAATAAATTGAGCGATGAAGACATTTTAAAAATAAAAGAATTAAGAGAAAAATCGAAAAATAATTAATAAAGATGGGGACGAAAATGAGAACTGTAAAAGTGCCAAGAGGCACAGAGCTAACTTGTAAAAATTGGCAGATAGAAGCCGCGTATAGAATGATTCACCATAATTTAGACCCAGAAAATGCCGAAAAGCCATCTGAGTTAATAGTATACGGTGGAATTGGCAAAGCCGCGCGTAATTGGGAAGCATTCGATGCTATTATCGATACGCTTAAAAATTTAAACGAAGACGAAACTTTGCTAGTGCAATCGGGCAAACCCGTCGGCGTTGCAAAGACTTATACTTCAGCTCCGAGAGTGATAATTGCTAACTCCAACCTTGTGCCAAAATGGGCTACTTGGGATGAGTTCCGCAGGCTTGATGCAATGGGGCTTATGATGTATGGGCAAATGACCGCTGGCAGCTGGATATATATTGGTACGCAAGGTATTTTGCAAGGCACTTATGAAACTTTTGCAGAGTGCGCTAGGCAGCATTTCGGAGGCGATTTATTTGGCAAATTCTTGCTCACTGGCGGAATGGGCGGAATGGGCGGCGCTCAACCGCTGGCAGCTACCTTTGCAGGCGCCGTTTCAGTTACAGTGGAAATTGATGAATCGAGAATAGACAAACGCGTCCACGATGGCTATTGCGATTTGAAAGTGGATAGTTTAGATAGGGCACTTGAACTTGTTCAGCAATATAAAACAGAGAAGAAAGCTATTTCTATCGGCTTGATTGGCAATACTGCAGAAATATTGCCCGAAATACTTCGCCGTGGCATTATTCCAGATGTCGTAACCGACCAAACTTCGTCGCATGACCCGCTGAACGGATACTATCCTGCTGGGTATACAAAGTTGCAGGCAGACGAACTGAGAAAATCTAATCCAGAAAAATATTTGGAAGAGGCATATAAATCTATCGCCATACATGTAAACGCTATGCTTGAATTTAAAAATCGCGGTGCTATTGTCTTTGATTATGGCAATAATATTCGCGGCATAGCTAAGGAATATGGCAATGTCAATAACGCTTTTGACTTCCCGGGCTTTGTCCCTGCGTATATTCGCCCATTATTCTGCGATGGCAAAGGACCATTCCGCTGGGTAGCTCTTTCTGGCGATCCTAAAGATATTAAAAAAACCGACGATGCTATACTTGATACTTTCCCCAACGATGCTGCTTTGCACCGCTGGATTAAGAACGCACAGCAAAGAGTGGGCTATCAAGCGTTGCCCGCAAGAATATGCTGGCTCGGATATGGCGATAGAGCAAAAGCTGGGCTGCTATTTAACGAGCTTGTTAAATCGGGCGAAGTTTCTGCACCGATTGTCATAGGCAGAGACCATCTCGATTGCGGTTCGGTTGCTTCTCCATATAGAGAAACAGAGAGTATGAAAGATGGCTCCGACGCAGTAGCCGATTGGGTTTATTTGAACTTTGCTTTGAACGCTATTGGTGGCGCTTCGTGGGTATCGCTGCACCATGGCGGCGGAGTGGGTATGGGGCTATCGCTGCACGCGGGTATGGTCGTGGTAGCAGATGGCACAGAAGAAGGCGCTGGCAGACTGTCGCGCGTGCTAACTTATGATCCATTAATGGGCATTTTGAGACATACCGACGCTGGCTATGAAAGGGCAACTGATAATGCAGATAAATTTGGAATAAAGATTCCAATGAAAAGATAATTGTAGGCAGCGAAGGCTTGCAGCCATAAGACGCTCGCGGGGATAGTGCGTCCCCGCGAACGCAAAAATTGCGGGTGGCTCTGCTAATAGCTAAACTATCTTTTATCATTGCGTTATGTTATTGTTTTGTTATTTTTAGAAAAAAGTGTAACTTTTTGAAGTTTTTTTGGTATATTACTTATGATGTTTTGCCAAATTAAATAAATTAATAAGTAAAATTGACAATTAGCTCCGGAGGTAGCGGATACAATTTTAGACAAATTTACTTTAATCAAACTATTTTAGGTTATGATTGTGGCTAAAAACAAAAATACAAATAGCAACGAGACAGCCGCTAAAGACAAAAAAACTTTGATTGACTTTAGCAGCTACAAAAGTAAAGCTGGGGTGGATAATTTAGAATTAGCCTTGCAAATTGAGAATTTGTTCAGAACAGACCGTAAAAAATTCCTTGGGTTTATACGCCAGAGGGTAAGAAGTCAGGAAGAGGCAGAGGATATACTGCAAGATGTTTTTACGAATGTGCTTGCTGCGTCGATTAATTTGCAAAAGCCAATTGAAAATATAGCATCGTGGGTGTTTACGGCTGTGAGAAATAGGATTATTGACTCTTATAGAAAGAAAAGAGCCGAGACTTTTTCGGATATGCAGACGCCGGGGCAAGCCGACGACGGAGTGGATTCGTTCGAAAACTTCTTAGGCGATGTCTCAACAAGCCCCGAAAGCGACTTGATACGGAAAACTATTTGGGAAGCTGTTCTCGATGGATTAAATGAATTGCCCGACGAGCAGAAAGCCGTATTTATAAAAAATGAATTCGAAGGTATTTCGTTTCGTGAAATGTCGGAAGAGACTGGCGTAAATATCAATACTTTGCTCGCTCGCAAGAGATACGCTGTGCTTCACTTGCGAAAGAAATTGAAAGATTTATATAAGTCAGTAAATGATAATTAAAATATAGAGGGCTTCGGCTCTCTTTTTTTTGCGCTATCGCCAAACATAACTGCTATTAGCTTGCTTTCGCCACCCCAAAAATTCAAATATTTTTTGTAATTTAGACTTTTGTACTTGAATTTTGCATACAAATTAAGGCGAAGCTATATGGGCAGAATATTTAATGCTAATAGGATAGCATCGATGACAACATCAATTTTTGCAACTATGAGCAAAATGGCGTTTGATTATAATGCGACTAACTTGGGGCAAGGTTTTCCTGATTTCGATGGACCAACATGGATTATGGAAGCCGCGTTCGACGCTATGAAAAGCGGGAAGAACCAATATGCACCAAGCCCGGGCATTATGTCTTTGCGGAAAGCCGTAAAAGATTACCACAAAAAATATTATGATTTAGATTGGAACGAAAACGAAATAGTCGTTACAGCCGGCGCAACCGAAGCGCTGTATTCTACCATTCAAGCATTCATCGAGCAGGGCGACGAAGTAGTGATATTCGAGCCGTTCTACGACTCATATCTGGCGGATATTATCTTAGCAGGCGGGCAGCCTATCTGCGTAACACTGCATAAGCCAAATTTCGACTTCGTAAAAGAAGAATTAGAAGCGGCAATAAGCAAGAAAACTAAAATGATAATACTCAACACCCCGCATAACCCAACGGGCAAACTGTTCAGCAAAGAAGAATTAGAATTTATTGCTAATTTAGCTATCAAAAATGACCTATTAGTCGTTAGCGATGAAGTATATGAATTTCTTACATTTGACGGGGCGACGCATATCCCAATCGCCACAATCGAAGGAATGAAAAAAAGAACTATTACCATCTCTTCTACTGGCAAAACATTCGGCATGACCGGCTGGAAAATAGGATATGCCATCGCCAACGAACTGCTATCAACCGCAATACAAAAAGTGCATCAATGGACAACCTTTGCCGTAAATACGCCGGGGCAGCATGCTATGGCTCACGCGATTTCTATGCTCGAATCGTATTTGCCAGAGTTTAGAAAAACTTATAAAGAAAAGCGGGATATTATTTATAAGGAGCTGAAAAAGACGAATTTCAAGCCACATTTGCCGCTCGGCAGCTATTTTATAATGGTAGATTTGCCAGATGGAAAATTCAACGACGACGTCGATGCCGCTACTAATTTAGTGAGAGAACACGGGGTTGCCACTATTCCGCCTTCTGTGTTTTATCTAAAAAGCGACGAGGGCAAAACTATGCTAAGGCTATGCTTTGCAAAGCAAAACGAGACGATAATCGAAGGCATAGCGAAAATGGGCAAAATATAGCCGCAACTCAACTGCAAAAAGTAGAGTAGCGTTTGCGAATTTAAGTTTGTAAATCGAAGAATTTTTGTTATTTTTAAGATTGAATTGGTATGTTTTTTAAATTAATAATGAAATATTGATTTATCAATCAAAAAAATGCTAAATGTATGATTGAAAAAAAAGTAGTAGTATTAAATCGAGCAGGGTTGCACACGCGTCCGGCGGCATCAATTGTTAAGCTGGCTTCCAAATTCAAATCCGAAATATACCTTGTTAGAGACAAGTTTTCAATTAATGGCAAAAGTATAATCGGAGTAATGACGCTTGCTGCCGAGCAAGGAAGCGAAATTTTAGTGAGGGCAAGCGGCTCGGACGAAAACGAAGCTATCGAAGAAATAGTTAAGCTTTTTGAAGCCGGATTTGGGGAACTATGATATGGATAGATTAACGCCAAGCAATATTATATATGGAAAGCACGATTACAAAATGCTGAAAGAGCAATTCGTTTTGAAGGGCATACCAACTTCATCGGGAATAGCTATCGGCAAAGCAATAACGCTTCAGCCCGAAATGCTGATTAGCCCTAATATCACAGTGCCGCCCGATGAAATACCCAAAGAGCTAAAAAGATTCGAGAAAGCTCACAGCAATTTACTACATCAATTTATGGCAAGC
>JAKIZN010000412.1 GCA_022708005.1 Bacteroidota bacterium
CGACTGCGGCAAGCAACTCATCTATATCAAATGGCTTAGTGATATAATCATCTGCGCCCAAGCCCATACCATCGCGAATATCGCCTCGAGACGATTTTGCAGAAAGAAATATAAATGGAATAGTATTGGTATTATTTGACTTTTGGACTGCCTCGAGCACGCCATAGCCATCGACTACGGGCATCATAATATCGGAAATTATCAGGTCGGGCAATTCTTCTAATGCTACCTTTATTCCTTCAGTTCCGTTGCCAGCTTGCAAAACGTTATATCCGCTTAACCCTAAAGCTTTGGCTATATCGTAGCGAATATCTGGCTCATCTTCTATTACTAAAACTGTTTTTTTCATTGCTCACCTTATGTTGCTTTCAAACTTGGAATAGTAACCGTAAAGGTTGTGCCTTCTCCAACTTTGCTGGCTAAATCTATTTTTCCATTAAGCGATTGGATAGAGTTCAGCACAACAGATAGCCCGATGCCTGTGCCTGCTGCTCCGCCCACATTATCTGCACGATAGAACAGACTAAATATTTTCTGTTGCTCTTCTTCGGGTATTCCTATGCCAAAGTCTCTAACTTTATATACAAAGTTTTCGCTGTCGAAATATAGCTTTACCTCTATTGGACTTTCGGGTGGCGAGTATTTTGCTGCATTGGAAATCAAATTTACTAATATCAATCGCAGCAATTTTTCATTTACGAGCAAATCGCTTGAAGTGCCAGCATAATCGAATGAGACTTCGCGCTTTTTTAGCAGCGTCATTTTGAATTCGCTAATTATATTTTCCGTAAAGGCAACCAAATCCACTTGCGAAGTAGGCGGTTGCTCGTTATGCGATTCCTGCCTGCCTATGAAAAGAACGTTTTCGATTAAATCGGTGAGTATATCGACTGTCCTTACCACTCTGTTTAAGTAATCTTCTTTTTCGTTTTCCGGAAGACTATTTTTAAACTTAACAAGCATTTGAGCTGCGGAACGTATCACAGTAAGCGGAGTACGAAATTCGTGAGAGACCATGCTGACAAATCTCGTTTTCATCTCGCTCAGCTCTTTTTCTTTATTGAGCATAATTTTCAGCTCTTTTTGTGCTTTGCTATGCTCTTGAATTTCATCTTTCAGCCTTTGGACTAAAATTTGAAGGTCGAAAGTTCTTTCTTCGACTTTGAGTTCAAGCATTTCGTTGTATTTTCTTAGCTCTTCTTCAAATTTCTTTTGCTCGGTAATATCAAGGAAGCAGTCTACTCTATGTTTGGTAGTGCCTAAATTTACGTAAGAAGTAGTTCTGATAATTGGGATTATTTTGCCAGTAGAACTTTTCAAAGATGACTCAAAGTTCCTTTGCGATTCTGGCGAACTCATTTGCTCAGGGGAATCAACTTCTTGAAGGAAATCAGATATAGGCTTGCCCAAAATATCATCGGCGCTGCTATCTATCAAATTAATTCCACTGGATTTACTTTTTTGATGCTTTTGCTTCCCACGTCGTACACCAAAATTCCAGCTTGAACAGAGTCTAATATGGCATTTAGCTCTCTTCTGC
>JAKIZN010000413.1 GCA_022708005.1 Bacteroidota bacterium
GTTGTTTAAACCTATTAAGACGAATAATCGCCTCTATATTGTTGCAACCGAGATAAACTTTAAATTTCAAAGCTAAATATCTTGGTATAAGCAAGACGCGTTTATTTGATCTAACTCAATTTGGATGGTGGAATGCCCGATGCCGAATTTAGCTTTTATATCAGATTGCAACTTGTCGGTTATAGCATCGCCAGCGGCACTATTCACAACTAAATGCACCGTTAAAGCCGTTTCGAGCGAACTTATTGACCATATATGCAAGTCGTGCACTCCGATAACTCCATTAATTGATTGAAAATAGCTTGCAACATCTTTTGGGTTAATGCCCGGCGGCACTGCGTCCATACTTAGCATAAAAGATTCTTTCAGCAGTCTCCACGTTCCAATGAATATTAGTACGATTATTATGGAGCTAACTATAGAATCTAAGAAGAACAGACCGGTAATATTTATCAAAAAGCCCGCCAAAACAACCCCCAGCGAAATAGCTGCGTCGGCTACCATGTGGAGAAACGCTCCCCTGACGTTAATATCTCTCCCCTTTTCTTTCATAAATAGCAGGGCGGTCAGCCCATTAATCACTACGCCTATCGCCGCTGTTATCATTATCAAATCACCGGGCAGCGATTCATTTTTCGAAAAATTGCGTACAGTTTCGACTGCGATAGCTCCTATGGCAACGAGCAATAACAACGAATTTAGGAACGAAGCCAATATAGTAGCTTTGCGCATTCCATAAGTTCGCCGCTGAGTCGGCGGCGATTTTGCTATTATTGCAGCCACCCAAGCAAGCGCCAAGCTAAGCACATCGCTAAAATTGTGTCCCGCATCAGAGACTAAAGCCATAGAATTAATAGATAAGCCTACTGCTAACTCGACAGCGACATATATCAGATTAAGAATGATTCCAATCTTAAACGCTGAGTTTATTTTCTCAACTGCATGACTGTGATGATGCTCGCCGCTCATTATGACTTGCCTTTAATTTGCTAATAGTGTAATATTTATAAAACGTATTATCGGCAAGTTTCTTTTTGCTCGCATGCCTAGCGAAGTTTATCATCTATATCGCAAGTAAAGTCAAATAATGCTATAAATAAGGGCGAAGCAAACTTCGCCCCTACTCTGTAAAAAAATACGTATCCGAACTATGTTATAAAATTACGGGCTTTGCCTTAAATCCTTCGCCTAAATCCTTCGCCTAATACCTCATGAACATTTTGTATGGTAACAAATGCGTCGGGATCTATGCTTTTGACTATACCCATCAGCTTGGGCATATCGCGAATAGCAACCACAGTATAAATCACTTCTCTATCTATATTTAAATATAAACCTCTTGTTTTAAATGCAGTTGCACCCTTTCGCATATTATTAATAATAGCATCGCCAATTTCGGTAGATTTGTTCGACATAATGAAGGCTGCTCTTGCATAGTCAAATCCATCGATAATAACATCTATCAATTTGCTGGAAACAAACAGCAAGAAGAACGCATACAAAGTCAAAGTAAGGGCATTTTTATCTACGCTCAAG
>JAKIZN010000414.1 GCA_022708005.1 Bacteroidota bacterium
AAGAATTTTTGCCCGAACTTGTGGTATCAAACCTATCGACAACTCCGCTCGGGCTTGGGTCGAACTCTACGCTATGCCTAACGCTGAACGTTTCGTTCACTTCATACCAAGTTGGGAATTTAATAGCAAAGCCTATCCGCATAAAATCTTCGACTCTGCCTTGCACGCCGATTTGCCCGGTGATACCGGATACTTCTTGCGACACTTTTTCTCGCATATCAAGTCGGTTAAAATCATCTACTTGCCAAGTATTATATTTATTTAGCTCATCAATTTCGGAAAATTCTCTGACGTATTCGAAAGTGCCCCATTTGCCAGTAAGCGAAAAACCTACCGAAGCATATTCGCTTATATCGAAAGCGGCGCCGCCCGTAAAATTATGAATACCGCCCTTTTCGTCGACCCAAGAGTTTTGGCGTAGCGAATCTTTTATATTCGTATTGCCGAACTCGTCTGCTAATAACAAATCGTAAGTCCATCGCTTTTTTGCTTGCGATTGTTGATTAATATACGATGATTGCGGATTAAAAATTGAGTATTCATAGCTATTTTTGAAATCATTATCCTTAAAATATCCTATAGCAACAGACGCAAGTCCCTTTCCCGTTTTAACCGGCATCGATAGAGCTATATGGCTCAAAAATTCATTATTTATAGCAAAATTACTATTTGAACTTAATATAGAAACATCGTTATTTTTATGAGAAAATCCAAATCCAACAGATAACTCACTTTTAGGGATAAGCGTGAGCCCCGCTGGATTTGCTATCAAAGCTGCTATGTCGTCAGCCACTCCATAATAAGCCACGTTTAGCCCCGCCGCTCTCGGAGTAATAAAATTATTCCCACCTGCATATCTTAAAGCATCTTCAATAAATTGCGCTTTGGCTAACGAAGCACTAGCTATCAATAAAATCATCACAATAATCTTTTTCATATCGCTTTAATTCCTTTAATTACCTTGTTCTTTTATTACTTGGTTGCGAATTTCCACTATTCCTGCTTGGGCTTGATTGCTCGCCCGAAGGGACGGAGCGTGGAGCTGGCGAAACTGATTCCCTTCGCGATGGCTCGTAAGACCTTGACGGGGCTGGAGTTTCCCTGCGAGGCGCTTCATTTCGCGGCTCATAACGTGGAGCTGGCGACTGCCCTTTACTTCCCGTAGAGCTGGGCTGTTCGCTGCGAATAACATCTCTTCTTTCTGTTGCTCGCGGCTGCTCCTGATTAGGCGAACTAATATTGCTCCTTGTCGGAGCTGGGCTTTCCGCTGGCTTTGCATCAGGCGAGCCAACGCTGCTCCTTGTTGATCGCGGGCTTGTCGGCGAAGTCGTCGGAGTAGAGTTTATCGTCTCTTTTGTTGGGTTCTGCGGAGTCCTTACGTTTCCTCGTGGCGAACTATTGTTATCGAAAATTGTCTTTGCGCCACTATTTGTAGCTGGCACTTGCTCTGCGCCAGAGCGCCTGTTTGCGGGAGCGCTGATTTCTGTTTGAGTGCCACCGGAACCATAAGAGCCGCGTGAAGGTCCAAAATCTCT
>JAKIZN010000068.1 GCA_022708005.1 Bacteroidota bacterium
TTAATAAATCTGGCAAGCAAATTGCAATCTATTTACTTTTATAAAATTAAAAAAAATCTTGTGCATATAAATATTTTTTGATAATTTGGTTATGTTGAATAATTACGTTTGGAGCTAAATGATATAAATATTGCCTACTACTTGAAATTGCTTCTTTTAAGCTAAAGTTTTTTGTAGTTTTGCAACTTGTAATTAGTATCTGCAGATGGCTAAAAAATACTTTTTGCAAAATAATAATTTGCTTAATACTTCAAAGAGCAATTAAAAGTGCTTATTGTAGATAATTAACAACAACATAAGAATAAGAATTGGGTAATATTAGAAAAAAAATCGTAGCTTCGGTGGCATTGGCTTCAATCGCATTATTTGTCGTATTTGGCACTTTAAAAGGCACTGAGACCCGCAAACCTTATAACTCAGCACTGCTACTGACGCTGTCGATGTTTTACCCGCAAGCAATATTATCGCTCGGCTATAATTTCGACGATCTTGATTTTCAAGATGCAAATATTTTTGAGCGAGATACCACAAGCAGCACAAAGCTTATGTTCTTAAAAGCACCTGAAATTGACCGCGATTTAAACAATATTAACAATAGAAATAAGCCGTCTGGCGGAGTGTTGCCCGCAACGGTGCTTGATACTTCACTTTCCTACGTAAGATATAATGAATATTTCGACTCGGTCAACATTAGCAATTCATATCCCATACATCTCGAAGATTATCTTATTTTGCGCAAAGATAGATTGCAGCATAATATATGGGATTCTCTCACAACAAGCTACGATTTAAAGCGTGGGCTTTCGGGCGGCGACCTCGCGTCAATGCTCAGCGCTTCGACTGGGCTAACCATACCAATTCCGCCAAACCCGATAAGCAGCATTTTCGGCAAGCCCGAAATTGGCATCAACGTAAATGGCGAAGTAAATCTGCGAATAGGCTGGCGCTGGGATTCTCAAAATCTTGGCACAGTTTCGGCATTCGGGCAAACTCAGTCATCACCTATATTTCAACAAGACATCAGAGTAAACGTAAGCGGGCGCATAGGCGATAAATTAAAATTAGGAACTAACTGGAACACCCGCAGGCAATTTGATTACGAGAATGAGTTTAAAGTTGGATTTGACGGCGAAGACGATGATATAATCAAAAAGTTAGAGTTCGGTAATGTTGATTTTCAAATTCCTTCCACTTTGATTGGTGGTGGCAGTGCTTTATTTGGTGTGCGGGCAGATTTTCAATTTGGTCCGCTCTTTCTAAAATCTGTATTTTCCCAAAGAAAAGGGCAGCGTAAATACGTGGACGTAAGGGGCGGCGCAAGCAAGCAATATTTCTCTATTCGCCCTTATGATTTTGCTAAAAATCACTTTTTCCTCGATACCGCATATATCCCAGTATATAATGAATATTTCAAAAATTCGACGCCAATTATACCGCGAAGTGCGTCGCATTTAAGAGTAAAGCAAATAGAAGTATGGGAAGCTATAACCGAGATATCAAATCCTCACGTTGCTAATGCCGTTGCCATTGCAGACCTTCCGGGCAAGCAATTGAAAAGTGGCGAAGATTGGTTGCCAGAAGAAAAAAGCAGACCTATTCAATCGGGCGTTGTCGAGCGCGGGCGATTTGTCCTGCTCGATTCTACTAAATATCGATATGATAATAATTTAGGCACTCTTACTATTCTTAATCTTCGTCAAGATAGATATTATGCCGTCGCATATCGAGTAGAAGGTCCAACTCAAGCAATGGAAGACGATATTTATTATGGGAAATTCTCCGATATGGTCGGCGAAAGAGATACATTGATTTTAAAATTAATATATAGACCTAATCTCGTTCCGGGCTATAAATTGCTTTGGGATAGGCAAATGAAAAATATATTTCAGATAAATGCCTCCAACGTAAATGTTGCCGAAACGAAAATTGGGGTTTGGTATACAAGGCAGACTAACGACTCAACCGATATAATCGAAGGCGCCACCGATAAACTCGTAACTATTTTTGGAGTTGACCAAGTCAATAATTCCACTGGTGCGGCTCCGCCCGATGGGCAGTTTGACTTGCGTCCTCCGTTTTTCGACCCTGTTCTCGGCGAAATTACTTTTCCGCATACCAAGCCATTTTCCGATGGATTAAGGCGATACTTTGCAGGGCTCGGCACGCCAGAAATGGCAGAGTTATATACATTCGATCAAGTGTATGACACCACTTATGATGCGGCAAGGAGAAATACGGCTCGCGATAGATTTGTAATTAGCGGCGAAGTTTCGGGTAGGCAAACCAATAGAATTGCCCTTAACGCATTTTCGCTGCCTCCGAACAGCGTTAGAGTTACTCTCGATGGAGTGCCATTGCGGGAGTTTGATGATTTCGTGGTAGATTATTATTCTGGAATTGTTACAATTCGGAATCCGCGAGCTTCGTTGCCAAACGCTAATTTAAGGGTGGAGTATGAGCAGCATGATATATTCACGGTGGCGACCAAGACTTTAGCGGGGCTTAGGGCAGATTTGAATTTATGGAAATCGCGGAATGCCAACGCGGGGCTTGGCATGACTATGATGTATTATGACCAATCCGCCGTGATAGACCGCGTAAGGCTTGGCGATGAGCCAGTTTCCAATATGATGTTTGGCTTTGACGGCAGCGCCCAATGGAACGCTCCTTGGATAACAAAAGCATTAGATATGCTGCCATTTTACGATACAAAAGCGGCATCATCGCTTAGTCTAAAAGGCGAATGGGCGATGATTTTGCCAGAACCAAATAAAAGGCAGTCGGACATATCTTCCGATAACAATTTGCCAGTTGTATATATTGACGATTTCGAGGGAGCGCAACGTTATATACCGATGGGGCTTATTGCAACCCAATGGCAGCACTCTTCGTCGCCAGAAGATCCCGCAATTGATTCTTCTGCCGAAGTGCGTCAAAATTATCGTGCCAAAATGTTTTGGTATCAATATTTTATACCACGCGTGCCGCTGAGAGATGTGTATCCAGAAAATAAATCTTATCAGCAAGGGCGCCAAAATATCAATCCGCTAAACATTGTGTTTGAGCATTCGCATCGCGGTATTTATAATAAGAATCCAGAATTTTTAGATCCCATAAATCCTAATTATGATCCTGCTAATGACTTTGCTTCTAACCCAGCGAATAAGCCGAAAATTTGGGCGGGCATGACAAGGCTGCTATCTTCGTTTAACACTAATTTCGATAACGAAAATATTGAATATATCGAAGTAATGATGAAGGTAAATCAATGGGATCCACAAGCGACCAAAATGTTTATCGATCTTGGGCAGATAAGCGAGGATATTATTCCCAATGGTATTAATGATACAGAAGACGGAATAACTGAGCGAAATCCTTTTCCTAATGGTATTATTGATGCGGGCGAAGATATTGGTATTGACGCTGTAAATGATGAAGCTGAAAAAGAAGGCTACCCGTTCCCGCTTAATTCGGAGAACGACCCAGCGAGAGATAACTATAAATTCAATTTCAATAAGCGAGACGAAGAGCGTAAAGAAGAAGACTTCGAGTTTTACAATAACTTTGAAGGGAACGCTAGAGTATCAGAGCTTGGGCAGTTCCCAGATAAAGAGGCGCTTAATCCGAATAATGGGCAGTCCATAAATATGGACAATTCTTACTTTACTTATGAAGTAAATTTATTGCCCGACCCCGACAATAATTCACAAATTGTCGGCGGTAATCCAGATAAGAGGTGGTTTTTATATAGAATCCCAATCAGAAAGCCGAGTGGATTTGTTGGCAATCCACAATTTTCCAATATCCAATATATTAGAGTTCGCTTCCAAGGTGGAGTATTCCGAGGGGAAATTGCAGATTGGCGGCTTGTCGGCTCGCAATGGCAAAGAGTGAGCAATATGCAGTCAAACGTTGAGCCTAACGATAGCGTGCTTAGCCTTGCTTTTGTTAATCTTTGGGAAAATTCTGGTGAGCCTGATTACTATACAATGCCGCCCGGAGTAAAAGCGCCAAGGCAGTTGAATAATCCAGACCCAACGCAAGATATACGATTGAACGAGCAGTCTTTATCGGTGAGCGTTAAAAATCTTCGCTGGGGCGATGAGCGTATGGCAGTAAGATTTTTCCGACCGCTTGATATTTTCTATTATAAAAAGCTAAAATTCTTTATTCATGGCGATGGATCTATGCCCGCCAATTTTGTGCAAGGCGCCAAAGCTAAAGCTTATGCCTTTTTACGATTTGGTATAGATTCTGCGAACTATTACGAGTATCGCCGACCGCTGACGCGAGGCTGGCAAGATATAGAGATCATTCTCTCCGAACTTACCGCTATAAAGCAAATACGCGATACGGCTAACCAATGGGATAGGCAAATATTTCCCGTTGCGAGCGACCCATTAGCTCAATTTGCAATAAAAGGTAACCCTATACTTACGCGAGTGCAGTTCTTCGGCATCGGCATTAGCAATCCATCAGATGCCTTCCAAGAACTTTCGGCAACTATGTGGGTCAATGAGTTAAGGCTTATAGACCCTGAGGCGTCGAAAGATTGGGCGGGAGTTGCGGGGTTCAATATGCAGCTCGCAGATTTAGGCACTGTTAATGCCTCGTTTAACACGTATAAACCGAACTTTCACAAAATCGAAGAGCGGTTCGGCGATAGGCTCAGCTCAACCAATTGGAATGTTACTCTGACTGGCAACCTTGAGAAATTTGCCCCTAAAAGTTTTGCTCAGATGAAAGTGCCAATCACATTTACACATGCTGAATTTAAAGATGATCCAGTTTTTCAAGCTAATTCGGATATGAACCTTAGCGAAGCGGCACGAGCAGCATATAACCGAGCGAAGGCGCTAGGCTACTCCGAAGATGAAGCTAATCGCGCAGCCGAAGATGTAAAGGTATCTTCGCAAGCACTGAAAGTGCAAGATAGCTGGGCGCTCACTGGTATTAAGTTGGGAGTGCCTATCAAGCATTGGCTTATCTCCGAGACAATTAATCGAGTTACCGCAGCTTATTCTTACTCTCAGGAATTTGAAAGGTCTTCGATTTATAAACAAAAATTCTTCTGGATGTGGAAGCTGAATTTACAATATTCGTTGCCACTGCCTCCATTCCTAACTGTTTCTCCGCTAACTTGGATAGGCGATATTCCTTTCTTTGGCGCTTATAAAAATTGGAAAATCAACTTTCTGCCATCGAACTTCAATACAGGGCTTGATATGACTCGCCGCAGGGCAACCGAGCAATCCCGATTTCTCGACTTCCCAAGCCCAGTTATTAGAGATTTTTCTGCTCAGCGCACTGCTGGATTTAATTGGAAGCTCACCGAAGGCGGATTTTTAAATCCTATAATTGATTATAATTTTAATACTAACTCTACTCTTGTGCCTATGGAGCTTGATGAGTTCGGGCGCCAGCGGACAGGCAGAGAAATTGCAAAGCAAATGTTTTTAAACGACGAGCTGATAAATCTTGGCAAAGACAATTTGCATACGCAATCTTTTTCTGTGAATTTCAAGCCAATTTTGCCCAATATAGCTGGAATAGGCAGCTATATTGAAATGTCGGGAGCGTTTAATACGGGCTATAATTGGAACAATCCAATGCAGCAGGATCCAGCGATACGCGATGTTGCCAAAAGCGCTGGATTTAGTAACACTATAAGAATTAATAATTCAATAAAACTCAAATCGCTGTCAGATAGCTGGTTTGGAGTGCCCCAACAGCAACCGGGCAGACTGAAACAAGCAGATAGCGCAGTGAAATCGTCGCTCAATCCGTTTGCCCAAACTGTGAAAACTATATTTTTCGATTGGGAAAAAATAGATATTACTTTCAACCAAACTAACTCTTCGCAAAATCCGGGCGTATATGGTGGCGATGGGTTATCTAACGTGTGGGCAAGGAGTTTTTTAGGTAAAGAAAGCCTTGAAATGTTCGGACCAAGCACACCTTACCAACTCGGATTAGTAAGCAGTCCGCACGGCAGTTTCCAATTTGCAGGCAGCAATAGATTCCCATACTTTGGTTTTAAAACGAAAAAAGGCAGACGCCCTGCTGATGCTGTTTTGCAAGAAAACTTTAGCCAAAATACCACTTTGGATATGAAGACTTCGCGACCGCTCTGGGAAGGCGCCACGCTCGATTTGAATTGGAAAACGACGCTTGGATTTAATCGCAATCAAACTATTGAAACTGACGAATTTGGCAACCCTTCGCCTACAAATATAATTATATCGCAATCTTTCAATAGGACATTTATCACTTTCCCGACTATTTTCGGATTTAATCCATTTGGCAACACAATCGAGCATGTTGTCGATTTATATAATCAGCGAAAAGCACCGATTATTGCTTCCAATATGGATACAATAACAAAAAATCAAAGATTGCTCGAAGCGCTAAACAGTTCTTTTTATGATGGGTTAGAAGCTTTCTCTCTCACTGGTGGCAGAGTTGGTAAGTTTTTACCAAGTTTAAACTGGGCGATTCGCTGGGACGGACTTGAAAAATATTCGTTCTGGAGCGACTACGTTAAAAAAGTAACGGTAGACCACGTCTATACTTCAACTTATCAAGAAAATGCGAGCATAACTGACGTTGGGCGCTCAGTGCAAAACCAAATAGTTCAATATGGATTTAGCCCTTTAATTGGCGTTACAGCCACTTTTGACGATGAAAAGTTTGACGGCACGCTCACTGCTAATATCCGTTGGTCATCCACTTCCTCGTATCAGCTAAATGCCGCAGGGCGCTCGACTATTTCCAAGCAAAATACCAACGAAATAACCGCTCAAGCCAGCTATATGATGAAAGGCTTCGAGTTTCCATTCTTCGGTATAAAACTACAAAACGACTTGGAATATAGTTTCCTATTTACTTTTAAGGATAATTCCAACGGCACGTATGACGTATTGGATAGGTCAAGCTATACAGGGCAAAACAAAGATGGGCGAACGCTTACGGGCAATACGCAAATTATCATCGAGCCGCGTGCAAGATATTCTATGAGCAATCGCGTAACCGCATCGCTATTTGTTCGCTATGAAGGCACTTTCAACGAAGGTGCAGCACAGCCCGGGTTCCATACCACACAAGTAGGATTAGACATCAGACTTAGCATCGCTGGCGGAAGATAGCCAGCGAACAGCAATATTTCAGGGCAAGACAAAAAATAGATGTCCTACACCTTCGAGGTGTAGGACATCTTAAAGCCTAACATTTCCTTACGGATACGCATTCAGTTAGAGTGCCTAATGCATTATTTGGGTTTAATCCCCGTAATCACATTCGAGACAAAACAAGGGCAGAGCGAACTTATACTATTTCATAGAAATCTTGCTATTCCTGAATCTTTGCTTTCCGCTTCCTTGATATAAAAATTCCAGCTACTGCTAATAAAAGCGTAGAAAGGCTTATCCACTTGCCTTTTGCGTATGCCGCAGAGTCATAGTAAAGTTCAATTTTATGGCTGCCCTGCTCGAGTGGAATAGCTCTAAAGCAATAATTTGAACGATATACTTTTGACGACTTCCCGTCCACTTTTGCCTGCCAAGCTGGATAATATATTTCGCTCAAGCATAGCACGGAATTTCGCTTAGCGTCAGCTTCGAGCAAAATACGATTATTCGTATATTTTG
>JAKIZN010000415.1 GCA_022708005.1 Bacteroidota bacterium
AGCGAAATCGCAAAGGCAAGGCGGTAGAAAACCTATACCTATAAACAAAAGCATTGAGTATCAATCTGTTAGTGAAGCTCTGAGTTGTTCGCAGTGGCTCACGAAATTATCTCTTTCCAAGAAAGGGTTAAACGTATTAGCGCCTACCATAGGCGATTTCCAAAATCTTGAATTTTTAGATGTAAGCAATAATAACTTGACTTCGCTGCCTGCCGAAATTTCTAAACTAAAAAAATTAAAGGAAATAAGGCTAAACAACAACAAATTTTCTGCTTTCCCAAGAGAATTATTGCAACTACCTCAATTAGAAACGATTATAATATCTAACAATTTAATTACCAATATACCAGATGACATTGGGCAAATTAGCAAGCTAAGAGTGCTCGATCTATCAAGCAATAAAATATCTTCGGAGATAAAAGGGCTAAACGCTCTGTCGCTGCTCAAAGAACTAACTCTATCGAATAATAATATACGCTTTTTCTCTTTTCAAGTGTCGCCAAATATAGAATTTATTGACCTTAACGACAATCAAATTTCAGCTATTCCTTCTGATATTGGCAAGCTGACAAATATCAAAAAAATATATTTGGGCAACAATCAAATAAAAGCTATCCCACGAGACATTGGCAAGCTGGCGAAACTCGAATATTTTGACTTGCAGAACAATGAAATTACAGCGCTTCCAGACGATTTTTGCAATCTTGCTGCTTTGAGCAATATCAACTTAAATAGCAATAAAATAAGCACCTTCCCTGACTGCATAGAAAGAATGAACTCTGTAGTCCATATATCGCTGTCTTCGAGCAAAAACGGCACTGTGCCAGAAAATATTTTTAAGTTTAGAAATCTCGTTTATATTGATATTAGCAATAACAAGTTAAATAGCCTGCCCGATGGGCTGTATAATCTAAAAAATATTGCAAGTTTTATCGCCTCTTATAATAATTTTAGCGAAATACCACAAGCCGTGTATTCGCTCACCTCGCTGCGCCACATAGATTTTTCTGGCAACAAAATAACAAGTGTCAATAAATCAATTAAATCGCTTTATAATTTAAATTCAATTTATTTGAACAAAAATTCAATTTCGTTCTTGCCCGACGAACTGATGCAGCTTAGAAACTGCAAAATATTGCTGCTTGAGGGCAACCAAATCAAGACTTTTCCCACTCCCCAGAGCGGGCTAAACAATTTGAGGGTATTGGATTTAAAGCTGAATCCCATTTCAGACCAAGAAAAAGAGCGGATAAAAAGGATGCTGCCGAGAACAAGGCTATCCTTTTAGCTATCCGACTAATTGATTTTTTATAGCATAATGGGTTATTTCTGCATTAGATTTCATGTTCATTTTTTCAAGTATTCTAATGCGATAAGTGCTTATAGTATTTATGCTTAACGACAGCTCATTTGCAATTTGCGTTGGAGTCTTGCCCGAAGCTATCATACACATCACTTGAAATTCCCTATCAGATAAACTATCGTGGAGCGGCGCCTTGCCTGTTACTGTGCTGTCTATATTGCTTGC
>JAKIZN010000416.1 GCA_022708005.1 Bacteroidota bacterium
GCTGTTTGCATCCTTGCCAACTTTGGTGGCTTTAACTTCTTTAGCTGCTTCAACTTTATAGCCAAGCTTTGCTATCGAACCGCGAATCGCCGATTCATTTGTGATGTCTGCATCGTAGGATACAGTTACAGTCTTTGAAGCAACATCGGCAGTTGAACTGACAACGCCTTTCTCTACCTTTAATGCTTTCTCTATCTTGCTTTTGCAAGATTCGCAAGTCATATTAGTAGTAAACTTTGCTTCTTTGATGCTCTTTGCAAATGAGTCAGCCGACAGTGCTAAAAATGCAAATAGCATAACGAAAAGAACTTTTTTCATAAAAACAATCCCTAAATAAAATTAAACATACAAGCAAATTAACGAGTGATTATTAAAAATATTTGATTAATTCAAAATAATTTTTTAGTTCTGGTTAAAAAGATGTTTTAAAAATACTCATAACAACTTAAAATTAAGCTATTAATTAAACGTCAATTAAATTTCTATACTTTGATGATAAAAAAATAATAGTGCGATTTGGAGGATTTTAATGAGCGAGTTCCCGGATAAAGACAATAAAAAAAATCCATTCGGCGAGTTCAGAAGGACAAACGAACCTCAAAAAGACCAGCAAAGTTTTTTTAGAAATATGATGATATGGATGATACTGATAGCCACAGTTTTCACTGTTTACGTCTTGTTTCAGCAAGGCAATGGCAAGCAAGAGTGGCCGGTATCGTTTACCGAATATTCAAGTTTTCTCGAACAAGATTTAATTGAATCGGCTAAAGTTGTCAAATCTTCCTTTAATGACGTTGATTTTAAAGGGACTTTAAAGCAACCTGTTACTATTTCATACGAAGGAAGACCGCGAGAAATTAAACACTTTACCACTAAACTCGGAGTGCTGGACAGCCAAACCGAGCAGCGATGGAAAGATAAAGGTATCAAATGGACTTACGAAAATGGCGACAATGCTTGGTGGGGAGCTATTTTATCCTTGCTGCCTTGGGTTTTGCTCATTGGGCTGTATGTGTTTTTCATTAAAAGGATGCAAAGCGGTGGCGGTGGCAATAAAGGGTTGTTTTCTTTTGGCAAATCTAAAGCTAAATTGCTCTCCGAAAATCAGAATAAAGTAACTTTTAGCGATGTGGCTGGGGCTGATGAAGCGAAATATGAGTTGATGGAAGTTATTGAATTTCTAAAAGCGCCATCAAAATTTCAGAGGCTTGGCGGCAAAATACCCAAAGGCGTGCTGTTGCTTGGTCCTCCAGGCACAGGCAAAACGCTGCTCGCAAGGGCAGTGGCTGGCGAAGCGGGCGTGCCGTTCTATTCAATTAGCGGTGCTGATTTTGTAGAAATGTTCGTCGGAGTTGGCGCAAGCCGTGTAAGAGACTTGTTCGAGCAGGCAAAACGCAATGCTCCCTGTATTGTGTTTATTGATGAGATAGATGCAGTCGGGCGACACCGCGGTGCAGGGCTCGGTGGCGGGCACGATGAGCGCGAGCAGACTCTGAACCAGATGCTGGTCGAGATGGACGGCTTCG
>JAKIZN010000069.1 GCA_022708005.1 Bacteroidota bacterium
GAATTGCGATTTGATTAATTGTAGCTGCTCTTTTGCTACGTCGGCATCTTCTATTCTCGAAATTGCTGCGTTGTAGTTTGTAATTTGACCTTTGAGCAAATCTTCTTGCGAAGTTAAACGATTGACCACTCCACCAAGATAAGATGCTACTTTATTAACGTTATCAATAGCTTCTGCAAGTGAGGTTAAAGTTGCAGGTAAATGTGAATCGTCGAATATACCAAGATCGTCTGCAACAACCATATTCAGAGCTCTTAGATCTAACCCAGTTACTCCAGCAAATTTGTCTGTGGACATTGAATTAACGTTAAAGTAATGGCTGCTCACGTTGAAGTCGATATTGCCAAAAGTCATATCAACGCCAAGCGTTAATAGCTCGTGCCGAGCGTTTGTACCGATTACATAGTCGGCAGAATAAGTGCCGTCAAGCAACTGCCGCCCACCAAACACGGTAGAATCTACTACGGTTTGAACTTGCTGCGCCATTCTATACGCAGCTTTAGCAAGAGCGATTTTCTCGTCGGTGCCCATTGCACCTGATGCTGCTGTGGCAGCGCCTTCTTTGATAGTATTTAATAGATTATAGATATTATCTAATGAATCCATTAAAATATTTGATACGTTTGAAGCATCGCCTACAGCCGATAAAGCTGCCCTTAATGCTCCGTTCCTTGCGTGCAATGCACGTGATGTAATATATCCCGACACATCATCGGCTGCGTTGTTTATTCGCTTGCCCGTCGAGAGTCGCAACTGTCGAAGCGATACGTCTCTGTTCGATACTTCCAGAGAATTATAAGCATTCTCCGCAGAGATATTCGTCCGTATGCGAGCGTTTCCTCCAATTGCAAATGGCATTAGACACCTCCTGTGTTATGTAATGGTGCAGGGGGAGGCAACCATTACTTTCCTTTATAAAATTAACTTAAAATTTAATCCTATTGCAATGAACTTGTGAAAATATTTCAACTTGTATGCCAAAGAGTTTTTGTGATAATAATAATTCGCTCTTGTGGCATTTCTTTGCAATTCTTTCAATTGCTCGAAAACTAATAGAAATAACTTTGCCATATTTTTATGCACTTGCTTTTGAAGTAGCTGTCAGCAAGATGAAACAAAGGAATAATCTGTGTTTCCAACTGATATAGCGGCTTGATCGGAGCTGTGCCACTTTATTGAATAGACTTGAGTTATTTGTTTATTCTTATTCACTTGGCTAATATTCACCGTACTTATTATGCAAAAAGCGCTGCCGCCGCTAATAATAATTTTTCTGAAAAATTAAAAATCATTACTGCAAGTTCCTTAAATATCGAGAAAAATAGTAGATAAATATTCAATAGTATAATATTAGCCAACACTTTATGTCTTATATTGTCAAATAAGTTTATCGTGATTATAGCGTTCGCTACGGCTTGAAATAATTTTTTTATTTTAACGAATTTGCTAAAAAATAAAAATAATCTTATACGTTTAAAGCAACTATATACCTGAATATTAACAATAAATTCAGCGGTGGCGATATTGAAAAATTTTTACAACACTTTATCTTTAGTTACAGAAAAGCTGAAAATAGGGTTGCCCGACGTAGACGCATCAAAATCTGATACGTTGCGAAATATTATTTTAGATTTCTTGAACATTGCGCAATCAAATACGTTAAAATTTACAAGCGAGTATGGCAGAGAAGCAATTCTTATTTATAATAGGGAAGTTTCGGATAGCGATATAAAATTGCCTGCTTTTAATAGGTCAGCCTCCCCACTTGCTCCGTCAGAGCTATTATATACGCTGGAAAAAGATAGCTTACGGGTAGATTGCTACTTTAGGGCAAGCTATAGAGGCACCTTTATTTTTGACAATAAAAATACAATGATATGCGAAGGTTGCGACGAACTTTTTGCCGTAAGTTTTAATACGCTATTAGCCCTATATTTTGAAAGATATGAGATAGTTAGCGAATCGTTTCTTGCAATGAGAGACGAAATAGATAAGCTGACTACAAAAGAAAAACAGATAACTAGTATGCATGATCACCTACAGCTTTTGCTAAAAGCGATAGATAGTGTAGTTAATATAATGTATATAGATATACAAGGCACAATAACATACGTCAATGATAAGTATTTAGAGACGTTCGGATATGAAAGGGGCGAAATAATTGGCGAAAAATATCCTACTTTTATAGCGGAGCACTACGAGGAGAGCTTTTTTGAAGGAATCCGAAAAACTTTACTAAGCAATAAAGTTTGGCAAGGTGAATCTAAAATTAAAGTAAAAACTGGAGGATATCTATGGCTTGAGATTATACTCGCGCCTGTGCTCGACGAAAATGCAAAAGTCTATCAATATATTGCTATTGGAAGCGATATTACAAAACTGAAAATGGCAGCAGAATACAAAATTGTCTTATCTCAAATACTTGAGCAAAGCCCAGTTTCAATTATCTTGACAGACCCACAAGGCACGATACAGTATGTTAACACTTGGTTCGAGCAAGCAACTGGCTATTCGTTTAACGAAGCTGTAGGTAAAAACCCGAGAATTTTGAAATCTGACACAATGTCAGATAGTGAATATAAATTATTATGGGAAGAAATCTCTAAAGGTAGTACCTGGCGCGGGATATTACACAATAGGAAGAAAGACGGCACTCTATATTGGGCAGTGTCTTCAATATCAGCTATTTTTAACCAAGAGGGTGAAATAATACACTATATAGGTGCGTACAAAGACATTACAGCGCAAAAGCATTACGAGTTTCAGCTTGTCAACGCTCTTTCGTTGCACGCCGCTATACTTGAAGCCGTTGAAGAAGGTATTTTGGCTCTTGATGCTAACCGCAGTATCACTGGATATAACAGCCAGTTTCTTAATATGTGGGATATAGATGGTCCGCTTGAGTCTTTTAAGAGTACAAATGATATACTCAATTTTATACGTCCATTAGTTTTCGAGCCTGAAGTGGTCGAAAGAAAGCTAAATCGGCTTTTCGAGCATCCAGAGGATGATTTTTCCGATACGTTATATCTAAAATCTGGAGCAGTTTTTGAGTTTGCTTCCAAGCCTCAGTTTTTAGATGGTGCGGTCAATGGGCTTGTTTGGTCGTTCAGAGATGTTACCGAGCAGAAGTCAGCGGAGGATAAGCTATTATGGTATGCTCAGGACTTAGAATTAGCAAACTTGTCGCTCGAGGAGCAATCTGTGAAGATGTCCGCAACGCTGTCGGAGCTCGAAAAAGCAAAAGAAGCAGCAGAGGCAGCAACCACAGTAAAAAGCGAGTTTTTAGCAAATATGAGCCATGAGATTAGAACGCCTCTCAATGCTATTTTGGGATTTTCGCAATTATTGCTTGATGAGGCAGAAAATAGCCAATGCAGAAACTACGCAGAAGCAATTTTTACAAGTGGAAAAAACTTATTGCAACTAATTAATGATGTGTTAGACTTATCGAGAATTGAGTTTGGGCGGTTAGAGATACATTACGACAGCATAGATATACAAACTACGCTTCGGGAAGTTAGAGATATTTTTTTATTAAACGCCAACAAAAAGAATATCAAACTTAAAATAGAAACCGATGGGCATTTTCCAAAGCGAATAAGAATTGACGAAATACGGCTCAGGCAAATATTATTTAATTTGGTAGGCAATGCTGTAAAATTCACAGAGAAGGGATCGGTCAAAGTTCTTGCGTCGGTGAGTTCAATAAACTACAAAGAAAGAAAAATGGATTTCACCATCAGTGTGAGAGATACCGGCATCGGCATTCCCGAAGACCAGCAAGAGATAATATTTGAGTCATTCAGGCAGGTGAGCGGGCAAAGCATTCGTAAATACGGAGGCACAGGATTAGGGCTTAGTATTACAAAAAGGTTGGTTGAACTTATGGGCGGAACAATTGAATTAGAAAGTGTCGTTGGCGAATATTCTCTTTTCACGGTTAAATTTAAAGATGTCTATTTTGATGATGATGTGCAAATTGCGTCTGGCAAACTAGTCTATGACGTTAGCCAAAGAAACCAGTATTTTCAGAAAATTAAGATATTGATTGCTAGCGAATCGGAGGTTACTCGCAGAGAAATGGCTGAAAAACTGAGCGGATATAATATCGAGCGCATGGAGGCTGCAAGCGGTAAAGAAGCGATAGAAATAGCAACTCAAAAAATGCCCGCATTAATTTTTATAGATACTCGTATGCAATTTATGACTGGCGCAGCCGCTGCGGCTGTGTTGAAATCTAACCCGTCAACTAAAGAGATTCCAATTATTGCAATGATTAGTTCATCTTTCGATGCATATAACTACGCGAATGTTGGCTTCGCTAACTTCTTGATGAAGCCAGTTGATGAAGAAGTTTTAATTCAAGAAATAAAAAAACACATAAAAACTGTCGCAGAAGTTAATAAAAAAATTGATATAACGACTTTGCAACTTACTAGCACTCCTCGAGATGGCGCGATTTCGGCTGATATAGAGATTAATATGGATAGGCTGGAATGCGAAAAACTGCTAAATACGCTCAAGAACGATCTATTTGAAAATTGGGAGCTCGTAAGAAAAAGCTCTGTTATTAGCGATATTATTATTTTTGCGAATAAATTGATAGAATTTGGCAAGGAGTCTGGCTTTTCTGCAATAATAGACTATGGCGAAACCTTGCATAAGCAAGCCAAATCATTTGATTTTGAAAAATTTCCAGTAACATTGCAGGAATTCCCAGAAATAGTAGAGACATTTGCTAAAAAAGTTGAGGAGAAGTATGGCAAATTTACCTAAATTATATAGCAACACAAATAGCAAATCTTATGAAAAAAGTATTGTAATAATATCCGAGACTGATAGCCAAGCTATAGTTTCCATAAATTTCTTGACCAATAAGGGTTTTGCTGTTAGACAGGTTTCGCTGAGCGAGCTGCAATCGGTGAAAAATATTGCGGCAGAACTCAGCATAATTATATTAATAGTCGAGTCGGATGATGAATATATTAGCTTTATGCAGCAAATCAGAGATTTCCTATCCGAGATAAGCGTTGTAGTTGTACACAACGGTATCGACGAAGCAACACTCGAAAAGTATAAAGCTGATAGCAATTGCTGGTTTTTTCAAATGCCGATAAAGGAAGGAACTATTGAAAACTTTATCATATTCTTAAGTTCGCTTATTGATCCTTGCTCTCGCAATTTCACATCTATCATTCAAACGGATATTGCTGAAGCAAAAATATTAGAAGACGGAAAAGGGCTGTTGCAGTCTATTTTAGAGTCTGTGGCAGTTGGTATCATGCTTGTCGACTCTGCTGGTATTATTAGGAATATAAATAATGCTGGTTGTTCAATATACGATTACGTCGAAGAAGAAATAGTCGGCAGGCATTTCCGCGAGTTCCTGCCCGATTATGCCCAAAGGCTTGGCAGCAGTTTGATAGATAGAATTTTGCTCAATGGGTATAAAGAGAAAGCAGAATTTTTGATAAAAACAAAGCATGGCGAAGGCAGATACGTATCTTTCTATTTTAATATTATGCTTAAAGATGATGGCAGCAAGCATGCTGTCGCAGCTTTTTCGGACGTTACTAACATTAGAAAGTCCGAAAAAGATTTGATAGTCTCAAAAGAGCAAGCGGAAGTTGCCAATAAGCTCAAAAGTGAATTTCTTGCCAATGTTAGCCATGAAATTAGAACGCCGCTCAATAGCATTATCGGATTTGCTAACGTATTGCTCGGCTCAGGTGTTTCCGAAAAGCAAGCTGAATATTTGCGGCAAATAGAAGGCTCTGGCAAAGATTTGCTCGATATGATTAATGATGTTATTGATTTGTCTAAAATTGAAGCAGGGCTATCCACAGTTGCCATTACTCTATTTAACGTATATGATATGTTAAGTTCTATTTTTGACAAGTATAAGTGCTGCGCAAGTGAAAAAAATATTAATTTGATACTGCATATAGACAGCAATATGCCTGTAAGGATTTACTCTGATGAACTTAAATTAAGGCAAATAATAGACAATCTTATTGAAAATGCGATTAAAAATACTGATAGCGGGTATGTTAAATTTGCGATTGTGCCACTTGCTACTGACGTAGATAGCGGATTAATTGATATAGCAATTACCGTCGAAGACACCGGAAGCGGCATACCTAGCGACCTGCTCGAAAGAATATTTGAGCCGTTTGCTAAGTTACATTTTACGTCGGCTAAAGATACAGCAGGGCTTGGCACAGGGCTAGCGTTAGTTAAACGAATATCTGACATTTTGCAGGCTAAAATAGCAGTTGATACGGTTGTGGGCAAAGGTTCAAAGTTCACTCTTACTATGAAGAGTTTGAAATTTGTTCTATTTGTCAATTATGCTCTATCTGTCCAGAGGGAGTGCTTTATTAGGTCTTTAAAGCCAATAGCGGTTTGCTTGGAAAATGATGATTTGGCTTATGCTACGGTATCGAAACAACTCACTAATGCGTCTATCGATACGTATAGAGCCACTTCAGGCGAACAAGCATTAGATCTCGCGTCTAAAATATTTCCACAGATAATAATAGCAAATGCTTCATCTTTAGACGACTTTTCGGAAACTGTCGCGAAGTTGAAACAAAATATTAAAAATTTTAGCACGCCGATTATTTTAATTGGGGACTACGCAGGAGCAGATTTATCTTCCGAAGTTCACCTTTTGAGTGATCCATTTGATACTGACGCCTTGAATACATTGTTGCAGCAACTGCACCCTTCGATAGTTAACGAGTCGGAGTGCTTTAGGAGTAGTGCTGAAACTGATGATGATATTTGCTGCTTGGAGTTCCTTGACGAGCTGCCCGATGAGTTTTTGCGTGTTATGCAGTCTGAAATAATCAAAGATTATGGAATAGTGATAAAATCGTCAGTTGTCGATGATATTATAAAGTTTGCTCAAAAAATCAAGGATTTGGCTGAAAATTATAGCTTGAAGAAAATGGCAAGCTACGCGAGCAAGCTTCTTGCGCAAGCTAAGGAGTTTGATTTTAGCAATCTGCCTTCGACGCTGAAAGAGTTCAATTCGTTTATTGAAATAATTAACAAAATAGATAGATAGGAGTAGTTATGAGGAGTGAAGCAGAAAAAAAACCTTTAATCTTGATTGTCGATGATATCCCAAGAAATTTGCAAGTGCTTAGCAATGTACTCCATGCTGAACAATATCAAATTTCATTTGCTTCTAACGGGGTGCAGGCGCTAAGCGCTGTTGAAGCTAATTTGCCCGATTTGGTATTGCTCGATATTATGATGCCAGAGATGGATGGGTTTGAAGTTTGCGAAAGGCTAAAAAGCGACCCCAAAACAAGCGGCGTGCCAGTTATATTTCTTACAGGGAAAGCCGAAACGGAAGATATAGCAAATGGATTTAAGCTCGGAGCTGTTGATTACGTCACTAAGCCTTTCAATTCGACAGAGCTACTCAGTAGGGTCAAGACGCACTTAGATTTAAAGTTCTCTAAAGACGCAATTCTAAGTTATAGCAAGCAACTTGAGGAATATCAGGAAGAGCTAAAGCAGGTAATCGCATCGAAAGATAAATTCTTTTCGATAGTTGCCCACGACTTGCGTGGTCCTTTTACTGGCTTCCTTGGGCTTTCTGAACTGC
>JAKIZN010000417.1 GCA_022708005.1 Bacteroidota bacterium
CTTCTTGCACGCTTACTTTAATCTTGACATTTTTCGCTTGAGCCTGCGGTAGCAAAACATTGACTGTTTTGAAGGCTAAATCGAACATGTCAATAAAGTGAGGCTGCAATTCAATTCGTCCCATTTGCGAGCGTGACCATTCTAATAAATTTTCGAGCAAGGAGTAAGTGGACTGCGAGGTAGTCTTGATCTGCGCCAGCATTTCTTTTTTCTTTGTCTCGTCGAATTTGTCGAAATAATGCAGCAGCATATCGGTAGTGCTTATCAAAGCAACAAATGGATTTTTTAAGTCATGGGCAATAATTGAGAAAAACTTGTCTTTTTCTGAAATTGCACGAGTCAGATCTTCGTTAAGTTCATTAATTGTCATAGCGTCTTGCGACATTTGCTCATTAAGAGCTTGCAATTCCATATTGGAATTTTGCAACTGCGATAAAGTATTATTTAAATCCTTAGTTCGCTGTTCCACTATGCTTTCTAATTCGGTATTTAGCTGCCTTAGGCGCTCTTCAGCTAAGATTCTATCCGAAATATCAAGTAAAATAAATAGTAAATGGCTCTCTTTGTGCATCAATATTATATCGCATGACAAGAGAATATGCTTTACTTGTTTGTCTTTTGTTATGATTTTCGTTTCAAAGTTCCGCAAGTAGCCTTTTTCGGCTAACACTTTAGAAATATATTCCCTATCTTCAGGAGCAACCCAAAAGCCAACTTCCAACGAAGTTTTCCCGATGATTTCTTCCTTTGTATATTTCAGTTCATCAAGAAATGATTGGTTAGCATCTATAATTTTTTTTGTCTCGTAATCAGATACATACATCAAAGAAGCATTAGATTGAAATATGGTTTGGAAAGTTAGCTCGCTTTGGCTAGCCGCGTCTTTAGCTTTGTTTATATCGGCTATAAATCGAGCTTGCTGCATATTCTGATATGCTTTAAGCGATAGCTCATTAGCAATAGCCTGCAACATTCCGGCAATTTGCTCAAACTTATCTCTTTTTATAATAGGTATTTCATTGAAAGCCTTCATAAACTCATCTTTATCAGCGCCGATTTCCTCTGCATAAAGTTCCAATTTCTTGAAGTCTGTATATTCATCTCTGAATTGCCCTATCAGCCAATTTGCAATATGCCTGCCCTCTATAAGTATTGCCGCTCCAGCGTGCCACATTTCTGCGTGGCAGGGAACTGATGGCGATATACCCTCTGCAAAATGCTTGCCAGCAAGGGCATCATATTTATAACAATCTGCCCGACCTTTCTCAGTGTTACGAATAATATTCCCACATAATCTAGTGAAATTACTTGCCTTGGTAATGGGCGTGCCGTCTGGTTTGGTTATAACTGAGGCAACATTTACAGCACTAGCAAAAAGATCTTGAATTTTCTGAATTTCGTTCAAATCGAATAGCTCTTCAAAAGTAAACTCAGTAGAGTCGCTTATTGGTCGTGTGAGGGCTAATACTTGCTTTTGTATGGCTTCTTCATACCGCTTGCGGTCTGTAACATCCTTGCTTAT
>JAKIZN010000070.1 GCA_022708005.1 Bacteroidota bacterium
TAATCCCGAATAATGCAATAGAAACTCTATCTGATTACGTATCTGTAAGGAAAAGTTAGGCTTTAAGATGTCCTACACCTCGAAGGTGTAGGACATCTGTTTTTTTTTTATTCCTGCTCCCCTTCTACACTCGGAGAAGGGGCTGGGGTTGAGGATAGAATTTCTTCTGCTCTATACAATCACTTGAAAGAAGTAGTCTAGATAGTGGAATAGCGAATATTTCGCTTGATAAATGCCGAGCGGGACGCCAACTAAAATTAGCAGTAGCATCAAGCCAATTAAATAAACTTGCAAACTTGGCTTATCGAAAACTACCGATGATGATTTAAGCAGACGCATTAGCACCCAAAGCGACATCAGCACAAATAAAACGATTGATATTATTGTAAATACGCTGCTTAGCTCTAATAGCCTAACCAATAAAATCGCAATCGGCAAGAGTATTAAATACGGAATACCAGACCAAATTGTGATTATTAGGCAATCTGTATAGAAAATCCTTGCTCTCGAGAAAAAGGCAAATATTTTGATAATGCTCGAAACTATAAATACCATCAAAAAGCTGAATATTGAAATCATCAGTAGCGATATTTCTGGCATCCAAACCATTCTATAAATTATCTCTTGCAAATAACTATTTTGCACTTTCATCATTATCAAAAATTGCATAACTTCGTCCATTCTATAGTAAAAAGCCAGCGATGCCATAAACATACCAACAGTAAACGATATTACTAAACCGAGCAGCACCGTTTGGACAGACGACATTATTCGCTGGTCGCGAATATCTGAATAGAAATTATATGGACGCAGAATAGAGCGGAACAAATACTCCCGGAATCTCCTATATCTATTAATTATAAATAAGATAGCGACGATTAATATTAAGCCGAATATTATAAATGTAACCGGAGTTTGCTCGGAATAGCTCCCAGCGTTCAGCAAAGGCTCTTTTTCGTCATTAAAGAGCGATTGAAGCATTTGATACGACAGTCTAATATCGCGATATCTATCGGTTATACCAGAAGTTAGCACATTGATTTTTGTGTTATTTGTTGCCAAATAAGGATGATCTAGCTCATAGTCATTAAAAGTATTGATTATGGAGCCGAGGCAAGCACTGGCAAGATTATAGTTATTTCTTATATAATAAGCCTGATGCTCCATTGAAAGCGGGTCGGAATAACCATTATGATTTTTTTCTTGGACAGCCGAGCCATACGAAAGTATGTATGGCACTCCATCAAGAATGCTTTTTAACTTATTAACATAAAATGAATTAAAGTCGCTTGAAACATAATCTTTGCTCAGAGAGATACACACGAAGTCAAAGCCCTCCGCGCTTACCGTGCCAGAGTTGTAAGGGATGTGCTTATAAATCAAATGCCGTCCCGAAGCTCTTAAAATATTAGAATATTCTTTGGATAGCTCGATTGGATAATCGTCTTCGTTCAGTCCTTCCGAAATTCCATAGCCTAAAAGCGAAGCATTATTTTGATATGCAGATACAAATTGCTTGCTATAATTTCTCATCAAAACTTTTACTTCGTCTAAATTGATTATGCTCGTAGGAGCGTAGTAAAGAGGCAGTTCGATAAGCATCATCAAGCCATATTTATCGCAAAGATAAGCAAAATAAGGGTGGGGCGGGTTAAACTTAAATCTGACAAGATTAGCTCCCAACGTTTTCATTAACTTTACATCTTCTTCCATTCGCCAAAGCGATAGGCTTTGCCCAGTCGAGCCGTGGTCTTCGATATATGTTACGCCTTTGATTTTAATTGCACCGCCGTTTAAGACAAATTTAGGATTATCGCCGCCATATACTTTTACGTCCCTAAAGCCAAAAGGAGTAGAGTAATTATCTATGACCTTTCCGCTTTGCGTAATTTTGGAGCGAATCTCGTATAAATTAGGATTTGTCGGCGACCACATTGCGGGATTAGTGATATTAAAATTAATATCGGTATTAATAGTTCTTTCGGATTCAACGTTTATTTGCTTCGCGTCGCCTATTGCGACTACCTCGCCAGTGGCTACCTTTACAATTTGAGTCTCGAGCGATAGCACCGCTCGGCTTCTCGATATAACTATACCAGCAGTATCTTGCGTTCTAAATTTCGAGAGTTGCTCTATATTGCCGCTCGAAACGCCGATGGTAGCTTTGAGCGAAGCCGCTTGGTTATTGCTAGTAATATTAGTCTTATATTTCACGTCGCTTATCCAAACAGGTGGAGCGCCTATAAGCATCACGTCGCGAATTATGCCAGAAAATCGCTTTTTAGCACTGACAAATTGCGTGTGTATCTGCTTTGTTACATTTTGAATTGGAGTGAATATGATTTTTAGCTCATTAGAGCCGGCGTTAAGCATTTTTGTCGGTATTTTTACAGAAATAGGCGCCAGCCCGCTATAAAATCTGCCTATAAATTGCTCATTCATATATATTTCGGACTGCTGGTCGAAGCCTAAAAAATATAAACTCCAAGCTCTCGAATCAATAAACTCTTTATCTATTTTAATGCTTCGAGTGTAGGTAACCTGCTCGCGGCTTTCCTCCGAATAAGGAATAGAAACTTGCTCCCAATTGACTCCATCGACTGATCTATTCCAAGCGCCAGATAGCTGAATAACAATTCTCGAACTTGATGGGACAATCGTAGCCATTTGCGATTCATTGATTTTCTTGCAAAAAGCAGTATTGACACTTGAAACAAAAGTGAATATTGCTACAAATGCGATTAGATATTTTTTTATAAATGTCTTAATAGAGTTCATCGACGAGTTCTGCCTATATTATTAAATGCTTAATATAAATAAGTTAAAGTTAATGTTTTAAAAAGCAAAAATAAAGAAAATCGAGCAGAAAACAAAAGAGAATTGCCCCGCTGCAATTCAAAAACATCGCGGGACTATTGCTATTTTTCTGCGAAATGGAGTTATTTGAAGGCTATCTTTTTAATTTACTTCAATTTATTCCGAATTTTTGTTAATTTTGTAAAACTTATTTGTTCGGAGTTATAAAATGATTACTTTAAGTGTAAATATAGACCATATAGCTACAATAAGAAATGCCCGCGAAGGCAGAGAGCCAGATCCAGTAATTGCAGCGACAATGGCAGAAATGGCTGGCGCAAGTGCAATTGTTTGCCATTTGCGTGAAGACCGACGCCATATCAACGATAGAGATGTATATAGACTCAGAGAATTTATCCAATCAAAATTAAATCTCGAAATGGCGGCAAACGATGAAATAATAGCTATTGCTTTGGACGTAGTGCCAGATTTAATTACACTTGTGCCAGAAAAACGCGAAGAACTTACAACAGAAGGCGGGTTAGACGTCGAATCTAACTTTAGCAGAATAAAAGAAGTATGCGATAAAATGCACAATAAAGGTATCAAAGTTAGCCTTTTTGTAGAGCCAGACGAAAGGCAACTCACCGCGGCTAAAAATGCCGGAGCCGATATAGTAGAACTCCATACAGGCACTTACGCTAATGCTCGCACCGCCGAAAAGTTTAAATTTGAACTAAACAGAATTATATCTGCTGCTGCTTTTGCTTATAATGCAGACTTAAAAGTTGCCGCTGGGCATGGGCTAAATTATCAAAACACGCATCACATTTGCTTTATTCATGAAATTGATGAATTAAGTATAGGACATTCGATTATATCTCGCGCTTCGCTTGTCGGATTAGACCGTGCCGTACGTGAAATGATTGACCTGATTAATAATGCTACTTTGCATAGAAATATCGACATATAGCAGGGAACTATGTGCGGAATAGCCGGCGTATTCAACCACTCAGGGGTTAAAAATAGCATAGCGCCAGAAATTTTAAAAAAAATGTCTGATGCAATTATCGAGCGCGGTCCAGATTCCGATGGAAGTTATATCTCTGATAATGGCAGTTGCGGGCTAACTTTCCGAAGGCTCGCTATAATTGACCTTAGCCCGTTGGGCAATCAGCCAATGATTAGCTCCGACGGGAACTACGCAATAGTATTTAATGGCGAAATATACAATCATTCCGAAATTCGCCAAGAGCTTATGGAGTTAGGCTATCAATACAAATCTGCCACTGACACCGAAACTATACTTTACGGCTATCGTCAATGGGGAGCGGGAATATTAAATAAAATGCTCGGAATGTGGGCTATTGCTATTTACGACAAGCCTAAGGGCAAGCTGTTTGTCGCTCGCGATAGAATTGGCATCAAACCGCTTTATTATTACAATCACGCTGGTAATTTCATTTTTGGTTCGGAAATAAAGTCGATATTTTGCCATCCAGCAGTCCATAAGAATTTGAATCTAAATGAATTGCCTAATTATCTGAATTTCGGGCTATCGAGCAATAGGACGACTTTGTTCGAAGGTATCTATAAAATTCCACCTGCGCATTATGCAGAAATATCTTCAGATGGAAATTTTAAATTAGAGCGATATTGGCATCCTTTCAACGAAAAATTAGCGATTGAAGTTAATTCGCTGAGCGATAAGCAGCTCCAAGATAAAACACTTGATATGCTAAGAGATGCAGTTAAGGCGAGAATGATGAGCGATGTGCCTTTTGGCGTATTTTTAAGCGGCGGAATAGACTCAAGCGTTAATGTTGCTCTTATGTCTGAGCTGATGAGTCGCCCTGTGGATACTTTTACTGTCGGCTTTAAAGAATTAGAAAAATATAATGAGCTAAAATATGCCCGTCAAATTTCGGCGTTGTTCAAAACAAATCATAACGAAATACTTATAGACGACAAAGATTCTTTAGCGATATTGGATACTTTAGCGTGGCGAGAAGATGAGCCGAATGCGGATCCAGTTTGCATCCCGCTATTTTTTCTCTCCAAACTCACTCGCGAAAAAGGCACAATTGTGGTTCAAGTAGGCGAAGGAAGCGACGAACAATTTGCAGGCTACCCGTGGATAATCCAGCATTACAACGTTCACAAAAAATATTGGAATAAATATGGTGCTTTGCCGAAGTTTTTAAGGCAGGCGGCTTATTCTGTTTCAAAGCCAATTTTGAATTCGACCCATAGAACTTTAGCATTAGATTATATTAGGCGAGCGGCAAACGGCGAGCAATTTTATTGGAGTGGAGTGTCGATTTTTTCGCCATCGCATTTGGATATGCTATTCGGAAAGACTTATAAAAGTTTGTGTGGCATTCCAGCGAAATATGCCGATTCTTTGCATAAAGAAGTGTTGGAGCTATTTCCGAAAGCTGACTACTATCAGCGAATGGTTTATTTAGAGCTTAATCAGCGGCTTGCGGAAATATTACTGATGCGGGTTGATAAAGTAACGATGTCGCATAGCATCGAAGCTCGCGTTCCTTTTTTAGATCATAAAATTGTCGAATTTACTACTTCGCTCAGAGCCGATAAGAAAATGCCCGATGGCAAAACGACAAAATATATTTTGAAGAAGGCAGCGGAATCTATTTTGCCTCAAGACATTATATATAGGCGAAAGCAAGGGTTTGCGGCACCAGTAGAAGAATGGCTGAGAAATCAATGGTTTTCTTACGCAAGTGATGAAATTTTAAACTCTTACTTTGTCCGTAATGGAATATTTTGCAAAGAATACGTTGAGCGGCTGCTCGCATCTCATAGAAAGTCGAAAGCTAATTATTCGCAACAAATTTTCTCGCTCTTAATGCTTTCAATCTGGGCAAAGAAACATTTTTAGATGAATTCGACATTTTAACAAGCCTCACATCTGCTACAATTCTTTTTTTGTCTGAATCAGGATTTTCAAGATTAAAGGATTAGCAAGATGATTTTCGCCTGCTGTTTACTTTTCTTTCTTCTTATCCTGATAATCATATAATCCTGAGCATCCTGATTCTGACTGTAAAAATAGATGTCCTACACCTTCGAGGTGTAGGACATCTTAAAGCCAAATAATAACGAACCCAAAGGGTTCAAATGTTTGTAGTAATGAATAATCGGCGAGTTATACGACTCCGTAGGAGTCGCATTGGGTTAGCATTATACGACTCCGTAGGAGTCGCATTGGGTTAGCATTATACGACTCCGTAGGAGTCGCATTGGTTTAGCATTATACGACTCCGTAGGAGTCGCATTGGTTTAGCATTATACGACTCCGTAGGAGTCGCATTGGTTTAGCATTATACGACTCCGTAGGAGTCGCATTAGGTTATGCAATCTTATTTTCTACAAACATCAAATCCCTTCGGGATTAATAAACCCAAATAATGCATCATGCCCCTTATGAGACAGCCCCATCTTAAAGCCACTTTCACCCAAAAGAAAAGCGGGCGACCTATTTTATAAGTTCGCCCGCTTGATTAAATGCTTTTATCCTAAGAGCTTATTTCTTTTTCTTGATTGTAAATGTAATCACAAATAAAGCAAAGGCAAAAGCTCCAACAGCAAACACGGTATCGCCCACTATTCTGAGCCACTTGAATGTGTTCATCAAATCCGAGTGCATAAATTCGGCTGTTCTTGCATACCAAAGCCCATGCTCGACACTTGCTACAGATTGCAAAATGCCAGTCGGCAGCAAGCTTAGCAATGCCATTAATAGCAAGCCAATATTAACTCCCCAGAATGATGTTTTCATTAGTGTTTCGTTCCATTTCGCCTCTGTGTTCATAGCCCTGATTACAAACAGCATCAAGCCCATGCCAAGCACACCATATACGCCGAATAGTGCCGTATGCCCGTGGAGAGGCGTTGTGTTTAGCCCTTGTATATAGTATAACGATATTGGTGGATTGATAAGGAAACCGAATACTCCCGCACCGATAAAGTTCCAAAATGCTACTGCAATGAAACTATAAATAGCCCATTTATATTTTTCGAGCCACTCCGTTGCAGATGAAATTTGCATATTTTTGTATGCCTCGAAGCCCATTAGGACAAGTGGAACAACTTCGAGAGCGCTGAATGTGGCTCCTAACGCTAATATTGCCGTTGGGGTTCCAGAGAAATATAAGTGGTGGAAGGTGCCGATAATACCGCCAGCCAAGAAAATTGTTGTCGATGCTAACGAAGCAACTGTTGCAGTTCTAATTTTGAGTAGTCCAATTTTGACAAATAAGAAAGCGATTACAACGGTAGCAAATACTTCAAAGAAGCCTTCTACCCAAAGGTGAACAACCCACCATCTCCAATATTCAGCTATTGCCAAGTGTGTGCGTTGTCCCCACATCAAGCCAGCGCCGTAGAATAGAGCTATTGCTATTATTGATAAGGCGAATAAGATTAGCAAAGGCTTGTTCTCGTCTTTTTTCTTGATTGCAGGCATAAGAGGACCAAACATTAGAACTAACCAAATCAATAGCCCAACAAACAAGAATATTTGCCAGAATCTGCCTAAATCTACGTATTCATATCCTTGATGCCCGAACCAGAAGCCCGATACGAGTCCAAGTTTTTGCATAATTGCAAACCATTGCCCAGCCAAAGAGCCTACAACGATAATCAGCAAAGCTATGAATAGGAAGTTTACGCCAAATTTCTGATATTTGGGTTCATAGCCCGAAACGGCTGGGGCAATGAACATACCAGTTGCTAGCCAAGAAGTTGCTATCCAGAATATGCCCAATTGCAC
>JAKIZN010000418.1 GCA_022708005.1 Bacteroidota bacterium
AGCGAACTAAAAGAAAAATTAATCAAAATTAAAGTTGTTGCGATGGATGTTGATGGTACAATGACAGATGGCAGCCTTTTTTACTCTGACGAAGGCGAGCAAGTCAAGAGATTCTCGGCAAGGGACGGCATGGGCGTAACGCTACTGCACAAGGCTGGAATAGAAACAGCTATAATTACAAGCGAGATATCTCCTATTGTCCAAGCAAGAGCCAAAAAGTTGCGAATTAATAATGTGATTTTGGGCAGCCGAAATAAATCGCAGGCAATCGAGGAACTTGCAGAAAGTTTAGAAGTAGATATTTCTAATTTAGCATTCATAGGCGATGACGTTAATGATTATCACGCGTTGAAATGCGCTGGATTTTCTGCTTGCCCATCTGACGCAGCAGAGCAAGTCAAAGGAATTGTTGATTATGTATGCAGTGCCCCGAGCGGCAACGGAGCAGTGCGAGAAGTATGCGAAATGATATTGCTATCACAAAATAAATCAATTATTTTAGAAGAAAATTGGTAATTTTTTTAGGAGGAATTTGTTATGAGTAACCAAAATGAATATTCAAAAGGCTTTATTCTTGGCGCTATAGTGGGAGGCGTCGCTGGTGCGATTACTGCACTTCTATTAGCTCCCAAGAGCGGAAGCGAACTGAGACGAGACATTGCAGACACGTCTTCGGAGTTCTACGGCAAAGCCTCTGACTACTTTAAGCAAGTTGAAGGCAAAGTAGAAGAAACGATGAAGAGAACTATGAACGAAGGCAAAGCCAAAGCACAAAGTATTATTGATTCAGCTAAGCGTCAAGCGCAAGATTTAATCAGCGGCGCCGAGTCAGTTTTAGCTCAAGCAAAAACTAAAGCTATCGACGCAAAAGACTCTATCTCGCACAACTACGATGCCGTAAAAGAAGCTGCGAAAGCTGGCGCCGAAGCGTTCAAGTCCGAGATGAGAGCCTCGAAAGGCGGCGGCGAATTAGAATAACAATTTTGAGGTAAGTTTATGCTAACCGCACTATACATAGCGGTAATTTTGGTCTGTTTAGCGGTAATTTTTCTGATTTTTAATTTGATAGATGCGATTAAGTCTTTCAAAAGCCTTTCGGCATCTGCACAGAAAAATATCCAAGCGATTACTGCCGATATAAATGAAACGAAAATCCGTATAGTTGCATCGCTAAATGAATTATCTGTTACGCAGGCAAAAATTAACGGCTTGATAGACGACATAGCTGAATTAAAAAAAGATGTTTCTGGCTCGCTTGCAAGCATTGATTCGCTCGCAAAGAGCATAGAGCAATCTTCCGAAGGATTAATAAAAAAATCCGATGTGTTATTCAAAATGTTAGAGCCAGTCGAAGCGCTTACCAAAGCGATATACTCGTCTGTATCTGGTCCTGTTTCGGGTGGCATTTCGCTTGTGTCAGCCACAGGGAAAGCCGTATCCGCATTCACAAATTCGCTTTTCAAAAGAAAGCGATAGCTACAAACAATGGCAGAGTGGCTGCATTTAGCAAGTAG
>JAKIZN010000071.1 GCA_022708005.1 Bacteroidota bacterium
CCGACCCCTTATCTTGCTCGAATACAAGGCAAAAACGAAACTAAATATTACAAAGACGAAACTGTGTATTTATGCTTAGGCGATACGCTCACTCTAAACGGTATGGCTGGAATTATAGGGACTGATGTAAAAATTACATGGTATAAAGATGGGAGCATTTGGAAGCAAAATTCAAATATAGTGAAAATCACCGAAAGTGGCGAGTATTACTTTATCGCATCGAATAAAAGCGATTGCCAAGCGCAATCTTATAAAATCGCGGCTGTATTTAGGGAATACAACTACAAGATAGAGCCTACTTTGCTTACTTTTGCCGTTGATGAATCTGACGCTTATTTAGATAAAACGCTGACTATAACAAACAATGCCGATTCGGAATTGCTGATAACAAGCGATATGCTTATTATTCCAACAGGTGCGGGATATTCCATTGTTGACCCTGCAACTTTCCCAATAGTGGTAGCCGCTAAGTCTCAACGAGTAATAACTATGCGATTTACTCCGCCGGGCACAGAACTTTATAGAGGGCGATTTATCATAAGAACTCCCTGCGGCAGCAAGTTTGCGGATTTAATGGGATATAGAGACCTTGGCAAGCCGACGCTATCGGCAGGCAATCCGGATATTTTTCTCGGCTCGTATTTGCATTGCCAATTGCCAGCAAAGATTGATTCCACATTGCTTATTACGGCTATGGGCAATGAAAAAATTATACTTGGCACGCCTATTAATCAAAATGAAACCGATTTTAGCTTAAAAGTCGCGTCGCTGCCTGCTTCGCTCAATCCTTTTGAGTCGTTTAGTGTAACGGTTGAGTTGCTCAATCGAAGCATAGGATTGCACACCACATCGATTTTGGTGCCATACTTGCCTTCGATTAGTGGCACCGAGTACGACACGCTGCGTTTATCCATAAGCGCCAATATTTACGAGCCAACCATCTCTACTTTGGAAGTTTATGATTCGGGATCTATAACTAGTTGCGAGCCAACTGTTTCATTCCAATTGCCTGTTACTAATACTTCTGAAACAGAAATAGTGCTTTCCGAGCAGTTCAATGATTCGCGGCTGCAAATTAGCAATCTCCCGATTGCTCTATTGCCGGGCGAAACAGCGGAGCTGAGCGTTTCGCTAAATATGACTGCACAAGACGAAGATTTTACGGCGGAACTTCCATTTGAGCCTTGCGACTCGCATAAGTCCATTCGCTTTATTGCTCATTACGAAGGTATGATATTTAATTTGTCGGACAATTCGGCAGATTTTGGCATTATGTACACTTGTCAAAATGAGAAGAAAAAGGAGCTAACGCTATCGATAAGCAATTATCAGACAAGTGCCAAAGTAAGCTCTATATTTATATCTGACGCGGGAGATTATAGCATCGAAGGGCTCGAAGTGGGCAAGCAGCTAAGTGCCACAAATCAATTTACAATCAACATTATAAATAACGAGATTAAGGATTATAGCGGGCAAATTGAAATTACATTTGAGCCTTGCGACAATAAATTGATAATCCCAATTAGCGGAGCCATCGAAGAACTTGTGTATGAATTTTCTGGACTTCCTCAAAGTACGCTTGACTTCGGAGTGGTGAGCGTCGGAGCAACGGAGACAAGGAGTTTTACATTTATAAACAACTCAAAAGAGCCGATTGTCATAGCATACCCAAGCGATGTTGCTGCTCCATTCAGTTTAGTCGCTCCTGCGAGCTTCCCGCTGACTGTTCCGTCGGCAGGCACAGTCGAGTTTACGTATTCGTTTTCACCGACGGATTATGACTTAAATATGTCGTTAGATGTTTCCTTGAACATTATTTCGCCTTGCAACATAGAAAATATAGTTAAACTGACAGCCGCAAGCGAAAGGCATCAGTTGAGTATTTTAGGCAGATTGGAACTGCCAGCTTTGAGAATCCTCGGCAGACTCGGCGAAACAGTAAAAGTCCCCATTAGCTTGATTAGTAAAAGTGCGGATTCAATCAAACACAGCGAAATGTCTAAAATTAGCTTTGATTTGAACTACAACTCGAAGTTGCTATATCCTAAATCTGTGGTAGCCAAAGGGAAGATGGTGGGCAATGTTAAGTCGATGACCATAACGGAAAACTCGTATGGCAAGGCAACTGTTTCTATTGAGCCGCAAGATATAGCGTTATTCGACGATGGCGACTTTATCGAGATAGATTTCCTTGTGCTGCTTGGCGATGCTCTAAAAACCAATATTTCTATTAGCGATATATCTATCGAGAGTCTTAATAGCGTAACTCTTGAATCGACAGTAGCAGAATTTGAAGTTACCGGAGAGTGCGCCCCCGCAAGCAGATTGCTTCAAATGGGAAGTATGGCTGGGCTTGCTGCGGTGGGCAATCGGTCAAACGGCACATACAATATTGAGGTCAGCCATATCGTCGATAGCGAGCTAAATCTTTTGGTTTATGACGCATTGGGGAACAAAGTGGCAGAGCTATTTGACGGCTTTAAAAAGTCGGGCAACTACTTGTTTCATCTTGATACTTCTAACTTTGCAAGTGGTGTTTATATCATAAATATGACTTTCGAGGGTGGCTCTGCAACCGAAAAAATTATAATAGGCAGATAAATGGTATGCTAACGACCGCAATAATTACTGTGAGAAACCGCTCAGAGTATTTAAATAAATGCTTGATTAACCTTGCAGCACAATCTTCGATTGTGGAAGAGGTGGTTATTGCCGATGATGGTTCGGAAGAAAATATACAAGCTTTATTGGTAGCTATGAAGGACAAACTGCCATTTGCAATAAAATATGTAAGACAGGAATTTAGTGGATTTAGAGTTGCAAGAAGTAGAAATAATGCGGTGCTTTGTGCCGACGGTGAATTGCTAATCTTTTATGACTCTGATATAATTGCAACAAAAAATTACATTAAAATGTTCCAAGATAGTATAAAAAAAAGATTGTTTTTGACTTCATATCCTATCAGACTAAGCGCTGAGCAAACTGAGAAACTCACGATAAGTGATATAGAGCAATTTAATTTCGATACTGTTACTGCTAAACAGAAAAATAAAATCAGGAGGCAATTCATCGTCGATAGGTATTATAACGTCTTAAATTTTATCAAGCCTACATCAAAGAAAAAGCAACCAAAACTGCGAGGAGGCGTTTGTGCTTTGTTTAAAGAGGATTTCTTTGCTATAAATGGCTATGACGAGAAGTTTATAGGTTGGGGCAATGAAGATGATAATCTTGGCAAACGGCTTTATCGTTTAGGTTTGAACGGCTACAACCCAAGTTTTAACGAATATCCACTGCATCTTTATCACGAACCATTCAATGTAAATGGTTTTCGTGCGAATAAGGAATATGTTCGTTCACTTGCCTCTTTGATGAGGAGCGGGGAGTATCGCTGCGAGTTCGGGATCGATAATAGATTTCAAGATGACCCAATAAACTACGATGAAATAAAAAAGTAAGCCAATTTATCCCAAATAATGCAATAGAAGACTTTTCCATTGTCTACTCGTTGTTCCCCAGATGGGGCTGTCTCATAAGGTGTTTTATTTGTGATATTGTATTTTTGTAGAGACGCAAAATGTTGCGTCTCTACGGTTGTGTAAGATTATTTAGACAAGGGGGCATGCCCCATTGTCTAAAGACATAGTCAGGCAGAGTTTATAATGAATAATTTAGGTTGAATATAATTTTGTTAATCCTTTAATCTTGAAAATCCTGATTCTAACTGTAAAAATAGATGTCCTACACCTCGAAGATGTAGGACATCTGGAGAACAGCGGATGCTCTCGTCTATTATCTTGTGATACAGCCTCCGTTGCTCTACTCCAAATTACGAAAATTTGCCCATTAAGTCCTGTATCGAATATTTTACGTTTTTCCCGGCTTTTGCCTTCTGCATAGGCTTTGAACTTTCTTTTGCTTGCTTTATGGATAAACTGATTCTCTTCAGCTTTTCATTGATTTCTAAAACTTTTACGCTAACAACTTGACCGACTTTCAAGACTTCGGAAATATGCACAAGCCCATCTTGGTGAACCCCAATATCGACAAAAGCACCGAAATTAGTGATATTTGTTACTACGCCTTCAAGCACCATGCCCTGCCTAAGATCTTTAATTTCATTTACTCCTTCTGCAAAATTTGCATACTTAAATTCATCTCTTGGGTCGCGACCCGGCTTTTCAAGTTCTGCAATTATGTCGAGCAGAGTAGGCTCGCCAATTTTGTCATTGATGTATTTTTTAAGCTCTAATTTCTTCAATGCTGATGTTTGATTTGTCATTTCTTCAAGCGAAAGATTTAAGTCGAGCGAGAACTGCTTTACTATCGAATAGCTTTCAGGATGCACGGCGGTATTGTCCAAAATATTGCTGCCCTTACGTATTCTTAAAAAGCCCGCTGCTTGCTCAAATGTTTTATCCCCAAATTTCGGCACTTTCAGCAAGTCATTTCTATCTTTGAAAGCACCGTTTTTATTTCGCCACTCGACTATATTTTCCGCTACTTTCGGGGTAATGCCCGATACGTAAGTCAGCAATTCTTTTGATGCCAAATTAAGATCTACTCCAACGTAATTAACGCAACTTGATACCGTTTCCTCAAGTTTCTTTTTGAGCAGCTTTTGGTCTACGTCGTGCTGATATTGCCCTACACCGATTGACTTTGGATCTATCTTGACAAGCTCAGCGAGCGGGTCTTGCAATCGGCGAGCTATGCTGATAGCGCCTCTGACAGTTAAATCTAAATCAGGGAACTCTTCGCCAGCTAACTTGCTCGCCGAATAAACCGACGCTCCTGCTTCGTTTACTACTACGACATTTGGCTTGTTTTCTAAATCTTTAATAATTTCACGAACAAAAGTTTCCGTTTCTCTGCCAGCAGTGCCGTTTCCGATAGCGATGAGCTGCGATGAATATTTGCTGATAGTTCGCAGTAAGTAATCGCTTGCCTCTTTTTTCTCGTAAATCGAATTGAACGGGAATATTGCTTTATATTCAATAAATTTACCCGTTTCGTCAAGCACGGCGACCTTGCAGCCAGTTCTAAATCCTGGGTCAATGCCAATAATGCTCTTTTGCCCAGCGGGAGCAGCAAGCAATATCTGCCTTAAATTGCTTTCAAAAACTCTTATGGATTCTTCGTCTGCATATATTTTTTTGATTAATCGCACTTCACCAATAAGAGAATTTTTCATCAAGCGGTTGAATGCATCTTTGGTTGTAGATTTTAAAAATGATGCAACATTATCTAAATTTGAAAAAATATATTTATTGGCTAAATAGCTCAGCACTTCGCTTTCGTCAAATTCAATATCAAAAGTGAGCACGCCTTCTGCTTCGCCACGTCTCAAAGCCAGCAAGGCATGTGGCGAAATATCCTTTACTGGAATTTTAAAGTCCCTATAAGTCTCAAATTTAGTAGTGCCATCTTCAAATTCATCTTTGATTTTCGATGTAAAATTTCCTTGAGAAAGGAAGAAATCTCTAATCCAACTGCGGAACTCGGCAACTTCCGCAATTTCTTCGGCGATAATATCATTTGCTCCAGCCAGAGCATCTTTAACTGTGGCTACTCCTTTTTCTTCTGAAATGAATTGAGCGGCTGCGGCTTCCAAATCAATCGGCGAAGAGTGCGGTGCGTTTTTCTCTTTAAGCATCATTGCCAAAGGCTCTAATCCTTTTTCTTTTGCTTGTGTAGCGCGAGCTCGCTTTTTAGGCTTATAAGGAAGATACAAATCTTCTAATTCATTTTTAATCAAACATTGCTCGATTTTTTCTTTTAGCTCATCGGTCAGCTTCCCTTGCTCTTCAATCGACGAAAGGATTGTTTTCTTTCTATCTTCGAGTTCGACAAGGTAATCAAATCTATCGAACATATCTCGTAGCACAACTTCATCGAGATTCCCTGTTCTTTCTTTGCGGTAGCGAGCTATGAAAGGAATTGTTGCACCTTCTTCTCGCAATTGAAAAGTATTATCGAGCTGCCAAATTTCTACATTAAACTCTTGCGCTATAATTTTTTTTATGTCTAACATTTCAAACTATTCAGTAAATTGAAAAAACGAATTGCAAAAATAGCAAAAAAAATAAAAATTACTTGTAACTTTTTCTGCTATTCAATTGTCTTAATACTTGATTAAATATAATTTATTGTGTGGTTTTAAAAATAATTTGTAATTTTGCTTTCTAAATTAGATTGTTTTAAAATAAAGTAATAACGTACTGTTAAATTTTTAACACTTATTGGAGTTATATGATGAAAAAATTCCTTGCTACAATGCTTTCACTCGTGGTCATTCCTTTGATATTGACCGCACAAAGCTTTGAAATTAAACCAGTATCAGCAGACCGCCCCGCTGACGCAACTTTTAGGGTACCGTACATGATAAAGGCAGATGTTCCTTCTGTTCTAAAGCCATCTTCTTACCAGACATTAGGAGCAAAGTACATATCATTCAAAACATCTTCGGGGAACGACTTAAGAGGAAGTTGGATGTTTATAGAAGACACCGAGCCTATTACTTATGAACCAAAGTCTAATACATTTGTTGTTGCAGGTCGCGATATTATTGCCACTGAAGAAGGGCAACCTTTCCACCTGCAAACAGGTATTGTTTATACAATCAGTTCCAACAATAATGGCAAAACATGGACAACTCCTACTGAAATTTTTAGACAGCAAAGTAACTTTGACGTAATGCCGACCATAGCTGTAGCTAATCCGTCTGGCTCAAATGATCCTGCAGATTTCTCCTATTTTGTTTATAGTAGAGTTGCAAGAGCAGAAGAAGGTCAAACATCAGCTCCTTTCTATGGCGCTCATTTTATTTTCGTATCGCCCGACGGTGCTGACCAAATTGCATTGAAAGGTCCGGACTTAAATAACCCTTCGCAACGTCAAAAATGGTTCAAAACAAATGCTGTTACTACATCAAAAAATGATAAAGACTATGCAGTTTTAGCTGGACAGCTTTTGCCAGATGAAGGTTTCCAAGGCGGTAACTACGGCTGCGCTCATATAGACATGACTGACATCGACGTTTTATCTTCAATTCCTAATGCTTGGGCAGTAACAAAATTCAGACAGCCAGACAACCCAACTTCAGGTTCGCATTATAACAATGGTATTTATATCGATAACGACGCTAATGGAACAGTTTATGCGTGCGTAGCTAATATGTTCGTAGACGACCCAGAAAGCAGAGTTGTTGGTTTTTCAAAATCTGATGATAATGGAATGACTTGGTCAGAATTTGAGAAGATGAGCCCTCAAATACTATCGAACTACGCAGTATCTCAAGGTGCTTATAAAGATTCGGTATTCATTGCTCCTTATGAAGCAAATGCTTTTGTGGTTTATGGAACTGATAAATTTAGCTACTTTACCCGTTTATACGTAAATATGCCTTATCCAATTGAAGACGAAAGCCATATTGTTGAAATTAAATATGACGAAGGCACATGGTCAATACACAAGGTTGCTACTTTACTAAATCCAGAAATGGCTTTTGGCAGGATGTGGGCAATTAACTTGCAAAAACCACAAGAAACCAGTACGGACGACGAACTCATTCCATTCC
>JAKIZN010000419.1 GCA_022708005.1 Bacteroidota bacterium
TGGTTATGGCTAAACTACTATTTGTTGATGACGAGCAATTTATTTTGTCTGGGATGGAAAGAATTTTTAGGTTTATGGCAGCCGAGCTTGACGTTGTGTTTACTTCGTCCAGCCAAGAAGCTGTGGATATGCTGAAGACCGATAATTTTGATGTGGTTATTTCCGATATGTATATGCCAGATATAAATGGTGTCGAACTATTAAGCAAAGCAAAAGAATTGCAGCCCGAAACAATTAGAATTATGCTATCGGGTATTTTAGAAAACTCGTTAGATGCTCACCAGAGAAAAGTAGCCCATTTGACCTTGCACAAGCCGATTAACGCTGCGAAGTTTATTGATACAGTAAGAAAGTGCATTGCTCACAAAGAGCAGATAGTTAGATGATGAACAAGCGAATTTTATTCGTAGATGACGAAGCTAATGTTTTGCACGGATACCGAAGAAATCTGAGGAACTTATTTGATGTGCATGTTGCCAGCAGCGGCTCGGAAGGATTAGACGTAATAAATAGCCGCGAGCCTTTTGCTGTAGTTGTTTCGGATTATCGTATGCCAGAAATGGACGGTATCGAATTTTTGCACAAAGTGAAAGAGCTATCGCCAGATACAGTGAGGATTGTGCTGACAGGCTACGCCGACTTGCAAACGGCTATTGATGCAATAAACGAAGGCAATATTTTTAGATTTCTAACCAAGCCTATCCCAAATGATAAACTTGCTATTTCGCTCAACGATGCCATTGAACAATATAGACTTATCACTACAGAGAAAGAGCTAAATAGAAAACTATCCGAAGCATATTCTACTATAAAAGGCGACTTAGAAGCAGCCGCAGAGCTTCAAAGGCAGTTCTTGCCGACTAATAACGTATTAATTGATGGCTGCACTTTCAACTGGATTTTCTTGCCGAGCGTATTTGTTTCTGGCGATACATTTAATTTCTTTAAATTGAACGATTCCAATATTGCCTTTTATATAGTTGATGTTTCAGGGCATGGCATACCCGCTGCATTTCTGTCTGTCTCGCTTAATAGGCTGCTTGGCGTTGGATTTGCAAACCAAATGTTAGTGAATCCGGAAGACGACAGTGAAGTTTATCCGCCGTCGCAAGTGATTAAAATGCTTAACGAGCAATTTCTCTCAAAAGGCAAAAACGCCGAATATTTCACAATGCTTTATGGAGTAATTGATTTATTTAACGACACTATAACTTTTTCGCAAGCGGGGCATCCTAATCCTATACTTATAAAGTCTGGCAGCAAGGCAGAATATTTAATTTCGCGGGGATTCCCTGTCGGCATTTTGCCCGAAGCGGAATATTACGACCAAGTCATACCGTTCACAATGGGCGATAAACTTGTGCTTTACACAGATGGTATTACCGAGTGTGCTGGACTGAAAAATAAAATTGAAATACAAAATAAACTTGTTGAATTTTTAGATAAAAACTCTAATAGCAGTTCCGAGAACATTTTGAAGCGTGTGGCAGAAGAGTTGAAAGTTTGGACA
>JAKIZN010000420.1 GCA_022708005.1 Bacteroidota bacterium
GGCATTTGAAAATTTTATTAAGACATGCGAGCAATTAAAAGTTATTGAAAATGATACTCCAGATCACATTAAAAGTTTTATTTACAGTTTACTTGCTCAAAATGTTGATGCCAGAATTTTTGAAATTGTTAGTTTTTCAATTTTGAAATATTATTATTTTGATCAAGTAGTATATTTTGGATATGATTTAGAAAGCATAGAACCTGAAAATTTAAAATTATTTAAGACTGGCAGGACAAATGCTAATGACGGCGGTATTGATTTTGTGATGAAACCACTTGGACGTTTTTTTCAAGTTACTGAAACCCTTGATGTGAAAAAATATTTTTTAGATATTGACAAAATAGAAAAATTTCCCATTACATTTGTTATTAAATCTGATGATGATATACCCATTCTAAAAATCAATTTAGAAAATAAAGCTAAAGAGTTATATCCAATTCAAAAAATCATTGATAAGTTTATGAGTTGCATTGAAGAAATTATCAATATCCCTGTGTTGAAAGCAAGATTTGATGAAACTATTGCAACAAATAATCTATCGAATATTTTAAATGAAATAATACTTCAAAGCAAAGTTGAATTTAATATTGACGATGATTAAAAAGAAAGGGCGAAACTTCAGCTAACTTTGTCCTGCCGTTCAGCCTGCGGCTGACCCTGCGGGATATGCCGCGCAAGCGCGGCACATCGGCAGGACAGGTTCGTTAGCTGCCATGACTTTATGTTAAAATATAAGTGATTTTAGAACGAACCCCAATGGTGCGAATAGACAAATAGAGTAAAATGAAGAAGATTGAAAAAGAGCTTAAAATATAAGACAGTAGATAAAAATAAAGATGCCCGATATTTCCTGACAAATAGAGTTCTCGAAAATGTCCGTAAAATCGGGTGCAGTTAAAAAAACGCCGCAGCCGTGGAAGAAGCGTTTTTTGTCCCCGCCCCGTCATTGCTTAGTAAACGATGCTTTGACCATTCGGGCTTAGTTAAAAAGCAGGCGTGAGATACGGAGTGAAATAGCCGCGCTAAATCGGAGCGTGAATACTGGATTAAGGTAAGCAAGGGGTATGACACAGAAATCGAATAGGGAGCGCGGCTAAAGCAGACAAGAAGTGAGACGATTTAAATGTCGCCCTTATTTAGAATACCAGCGTAACAAGCGCGGACATTTCGAGTAGAAATTGGCGGAAATATCTTTTTAAAAAAGTATAGTCACGCCAGAGTTAATGACGCAAAGAAAGAAATGCCGCTGAGATAGAGTGATATTAAAACAAGCCGTGTTAGTATGCTTGCAGAAACGTCGCTTTACGGGCTAAGGACATAAAATCACAGCAGCTAACTTTGCGCTCTCGCACGAGCCGCAATGCGGCTCGGCTGAAGTCAGCCGCCTGTATCAACAACGATAGTTATTTTGACGCTTGAAAAAACCAGCAGCGACAATGCCGCTTTAAATATAAGATTAGCAGATGACCGGCGTCCGACGAGAGCGCCGGTCGATAGATGACATA
>JAKIZN010000421.1 GCA_022708005.1 Bacteroidota bacterium
TCCAGTAGTATTGATGCTTTTATTTGTGTGCAATAATTAGCTTAAGTGGAGTTTTCTTGAATTTATCAGTTTTAAAAAAATATAATTCAGTACTAATAATACTTGCAAGCGTCATGCTAGGTCTAATATTGCCTCAGATTGGCAGTATTTGGCAGCCTTATAATTCGTTAATACTTGGTTTTTTAATGTTCATGGTAGCACTTAACTTCAACGCAACAACATTAATGAAGTCAATTCAAAGCTTTCGCGTCATACTATTTGCGTTAATAATGCTGTTTGTCGTATCACCTTTGCTAGCTCTATCGGGTCAGTTCCTTTTCAGCCCCACCCAATATATAGCAATTATTTTAGCCCTAAGTGCCCCAGCCGCAATTTCTTCAGCTTTCTGGTGCACAATTTTCCGCGGCCATATACCCGTAGCCTTGGTTGTTAGTGTAATTAGCAATTTACTATCCATCATTACTATTCCGCTAACAATGTCCATCCTAGCAGGGATAGCAATACAGGTCGACTTTGGAGTAATCTTTCTCAACCTATTATACATAACAATAATTCCCATCATGTTGGCACAAGCGATCAAAAGATTACTTCCTAATGCTTCGAAACAAGTTACCCAAAGAAGCGGCCCAATCCAACATATTGCCTTCTTTTTATTGCTATGGGGTGCTGTATCGCCCGGCGCAATACTTGTTAGCACCCAACCAATCGACTTTTTAATCTACAACGTTTTCTTAATTAGCATATTTTCTATTTGCTTTATTATCGCTTATTTAGTAGGAAAGCGTTTCGGTCGTACCCACGCAATAACTTTAGGTGTAGTAAGCACTCATAAAAACGCCGTCTTAGCAATTGTAATAGGCGGTCTACTTCTCGGCTCTGAAGGTTTACCGCCTCTGATTGCCAACATTGTAGCTCAAAATATCTTCCTTATTCCAGCTATGATTGCAATCGGTTGTGAATAATTCCGTTGAAGGCAAAAAGCTATGGAAGTGTGTACTGACGACTCAGAAGGTAGCGAATTACGTACGTAAGAGAGCGGTTATTCGTTTAATCAAATGTTGACCAATTGGTTACACGCAAAAAATTCTAAATATTTCTGAAAAACTTATTTCTTGGTGAATATTTTGCCAGAAAATATTTTTGAAAAAATAGAAACGGAGCATGATGAATTCAAGGATATGTTATCAAAGCTTGAAAGTGGTAAAAGCGACAATGAAGATACTTTTTCGGAGTTCAGAAAAGAGCTAACCGCACACAACGAAGCTGAAGAACAAACGCTATATGAATCACTCAAAACTGACAAGAAAGGCAAAGAAATGGCTCTTGTTGGAACAGAAGAGCATCGCATGGGAACAGCAGTCCTTCACAAACTTGAGAAAGCAACAGGCGAGGATTGGAATGTACAACTCAATCTTCTAAAGCATCTTTTAGAAAAGCACATAGAGGTAGAAGAGGCAGAAATCATACCAATGGCCCAGAAAATGCTGGACAAATCAGAGGTT
>JAKIZN010000072.1 GCA_022708005.1 Bacteroidota bacterium
CAATAATGAATTTCTTAAAGCCGCTTGAAAATGTAATGGCGATGCACTGTTCCGCTAACGTGGGCAACGACGGAGCAGTAGCCTTGTTCTTCGGGCTTTCTGGCACTGGCAAGACCACTCTTTCGGCAGATCCTAAACGTAAGCTCATAGGCGACGACGAGCACGGCTGGAGCGACGAAGGCGTTTTCAACTTTGAAGGTGGCTGCTATGCGAAAGTTATCAGGCTATCCGCTGAACACGAGCCAGAAATTTATGCTTGCACAAAGCGATTTGGCACTATATTAGAGAATGTTGTCTACGATCCAGCTTCGAGAAAAATCGATCTCGACGACGAAATGCTTACTGAAAATACGCGTGCTTCGTATCCACTTGATTTTATTCCAAATGCAGTCGAAGAGAAAATGACAAAGACTCATCCGTCGGATGTAATTTTCTTGACCTGCGACGCTACTGGCGTTCTTCCGCCGATAGCTCGATTGGATATGAACCAAGCTATGTATCACTTTATCAGTGGCTATACATCAAAAATAGCTGGCACAGAAATAGGGCTTGGAATAGAGCCAGAAATAGCGTTCAGCGCTTGCTTTGGCGCTCCATTTATGGTTCATCATCCGTTCTATTATGCAGACTTGCTGCGAGGCAAAATGGAAAAGCACGGCTCGCGATGCTGGCTTGTTAATACAGGCTGGGTGGGTGGCAAATTCGGCGTCGGCAAACGCATTAGCATAAGGCACACACGAAATATGCTGAATGCCGCTCTCGATGGCAAATTGGATAATGTGGAATATCGCAAAGATAAAATTTTCGGCTTCCATGTGCCGATGTCCTGCCCTGATGTTCCAGAAGATGTACTCGAGCCATCAAATGCTTGGGGCAACAAGGAAGAATATTGGAATAAGTATGATGCTCTTGCCGCTCGCTATATTGAGAACTTCAAGCTATTTGAAAGCGGATGCCCGCAAGAAGTTATTAATGCTGGTCCAACGAGATTGCAGAAAAACATATAAGCATAAGCGATTTTAACGCTTACAATGGGCTGCTTTGCCAATAAGTAGCCCATTTTTATTCTAAAAAAGCTATGCGCGAGAACTAATATTTTGTATATTTTGCTGTTAAAAATTAATATTTGTGATGAGCAATGAATAAAAAAATTTGAATGTATATTTAAAATGTTGTAATTTGATTTTCAAAAGAATTGCATTTTTCAAAAAATATAAAAATAGTTTGGGCATTTTATGGCAAAGAAAAAATTAGTTGTGGTGGAGTCGCCCGCCAAGGCTAAAACAATAAATAAGTATCTGGGCAAAAACTTCGTAGTAGAAGCATCAGTCGGTCATATCAAAGACTTGAGCAAGTTTAAGCTCGGAGTAAATATAGAGGCTGGATTTGAGCCTAAATATGTAACTATAACGGGCAAATCGACGATAATAAAGCGGTTGCGCCAATCGGCAGCCGACGCAGAGGAAGTGCTTATCGCAACTGACCCCGACCGCGAAGGCGAAGCCATCGCTTGGCATATAGCGGAGGAAATTAAGAAAGATAACAGCAATATCAAACGAGTGATATTTAACGAAATTACTAAATCTGGAGTGCAAAAAGGCATCGCAAATCCGCGAGAAATCGACGAGGAAATGTTTATGTCGCAGCAGGCGAGACGGGTTATGGATAGGCTGATAGGCTTTCAAGTGTCGCCTTTTCTTTCGCGTGCAATGCTTGACAAGACAAGCGAGGCGCTCTCGGCTGGTCGCGTGCAATCGGTCGCATTGAGATTGATATGCGAGCGTGAGGAGATTATCACGGAATTTGCGCCAATAGAATATTGGAATATTTTTGCAGAATTTTCATTTGATAATGCTAAACCGTTCAAATCTAAATTGGTTAGCTTTGATATTACATCTATAAAAAATCCAGAAGGTTCGGCAACGGGCAAAGATGATAGCGAAACCGCGAAAATACAGAAAAAATTAGCTGAATTGCACTATATTCGCACCGCCGAGCAAGCTAATTCGCTGCTCGAGAGAATCAATGCAGAGCGATTTAAAGTAGCTGAAATCAATAAATCAAGCATAAAGAAAAAACCATCAGCGCCGTTTACAACAAGCCAGTTGCAACAAGAAGCATCTAAAAAACTGCGATTTACTAATAAGCAAACTATGCAAATTGCACAAAGGCTTTACGAAGGTATAAATATTGGCAAAGACGGCTCAGTCGGTTTGATTACTTACATGAGAACGGACTCTGTGAGGGTTAGTCCAGATGCAGTGCAAGCGGCGAGAGAATACATTGCTAAAAATTATGGCGAGGAATATTTGCCGAAGTCGCCAAATACTTATTCATCAAAGTCTTCCAATGTTCAAGATGCTCACGAAGCTATACGCCCAACATCTTTGGAGTATTCGCCCAAAGAGGTCAAGGCTTATCTCAGCAAGGAAGAGGCAAAGCTATATGAATTGATATACAATCGGTTTGTGGCATCGCAAATGAGTGTGGCGCAATTAGAGCAAACATCTATCAATATCGAAGGCGGCGATTTTATTTTTAGAACGACCGGCACGGAAATTAAATTCAAAGGCTTTCTCGTTGTTTATGAAGATAGCCCAGATTTAAACGAAAATGGCGATGATAAAGAAGGCTCTATGATACTTCCGAGCGGATTGGTTGAAGGCAAGGAGTTGAATTTAGAAAGCACAGACTCCAAGCAGTCATTTACCAAAGCTCCGCCGAGATATAATGAAGCAAGTCTTGTCAAAGAACTTGATGAACTTGGAATAGGTCGCCCAAGCACTTATGCGCAGATAGTTTCGACGCTTCTCGATAGAAAATACGTAGAGCTAATCAGCAAAGCGTTTGCCCCAACTACTCTTGGCACTGATGTAAATAATGTATTAGTATCAAATTTCCCAGACCTATTTAGCGTAAAATTTACCGCTAAAATGGAGGAAGAACTCGACATAATCGCCGAGGGCAAAAGCTCGTATTTAAAGACTATGAACGAGTTTTACGAGCCATTTAAAAAATCTTTGAGCGAAGCAGAAAATCAAAGCACAGATATAACTTGCGATGTTTGCGGCAAACCGATGACGATAAAAATAAGCCGTAGAGGGCGATTTTTAGGTTGCACTGGCTATCCAGATTGCACTAACACCAAGCCATTGCCCAAAGGCACGCACGGTGGCAAAAAAGAACCAGAGATAGCAGAAGGAGTTACTTGCGATATATGCGGCAGCCAAATGGTTATCAGGTCAAGCCGATACGGCAAATTTTACGGCTGTATAAGATATCCAGAGTGCAAGGGCATAAAGCAAATCAAGTCTGAAGTAAAATGCCCATCTTGCAACGAAGGCAATTTGATTGAAAGATTTAGCCCTAAATCAAAAAAGAAATTCTGGGGCTGTTCGAATTATCCAAATTGTGATTATCTAACGAACCATGAGCCTGTCAATCAAAAATGCCAAAAGTGTGGCAACTCTTATCTTGAGATTAGATATAAGAAAGTTGGTGCTGGCTATGAGAAATATATGAGCTGCCCAAGCTGCAAGGCTCAATACGAGGTTAGCCAAGATTAACCAAAATAATTCATTAGGAACTATAACTGGCTGCGTATCCGTAAGAAAATGTTAGGTTTTAAGATGTCCTACATCTTCGAGATGTAGGACATCTATTTTTACAGTCAGAATCAGGATTACAAGATTATATGATTATCGGGATAAGAAAGGAAGAAATCGAACAGTAGACAAAATCATCTTGTTAATCCTTTAATCCCGAAAATCCTGATTCAGACAAAAAGGCAAGGGAGCATGCTCCCTTGTCTGTATAAACTTACGCAACCGTAGAGACGCAATATTTTGCGTCTCTACAAAAATACAATATCACAAATAAAATACCTTACGAGACAGCCCCATCTATTCTTGCTCCCATTCTCCACCGGAGAATGGGCTGGGGGTTGAGGTCAAAGTTTCTATTGTATTATTTGGAACAAAAAAGAGCTACGTCGCAGCGACATAGCTCTTTTGCTTTTTACTCAGTTCTGCTTTTAGAAGTCAGAGTAGAACTTTCCACGCATATCTTCTATTTTAGCGTTCTCTTTGATTTTGTTTAGCCAAGTATTGAAAACGCTGCCCTTTGCCGATTGCTTCATGCTCTTGATTTGATCAGGTAAAGCGTTTTTAATGGTATTTTCGTCGGGCACGTTTTTAGATGTAATTTGTGCTATGTACCAGCCACCGTCGCCTTGGATTGGCTCAAGTATCTTGCCAACTTCAGACTTAAACACTTTGTTTGTAAATATAACATCCATGCCTGCGCCGGGAACTTGTCCGTTGTTTTTCATTTCGGATGCGTGCTTTACTTCGTAGTTGGTAGCTAAAGTAAGGTCGCCGATAGATTTCACTTCGTTATAAATCTTGTTAGCCTTTTCTTTTAGCTTTGCTATTTGTTTTTTGCGTACTAATTTATTTTTGATTTCGTTTGCAAATGCAGAAAGTTCTGGGGCGCCCTCTTTGAGCCGATCTATAACTTGGACAATTACAATCCCAGAGTTTTTCATTTCTTTAGGTTGCAAAATTGTTCCAACTTCAGCATCGAATATTTGATTTGTCAATCCCCAAGAACCAAACAATGGGAAGCTTTTGGTCATAAAATCAGAAGTATCAGCTTGCAAATTCAATCGTTTAGCAAGAGTGTCAAATGAAATGCCTGATTCAACTTGATTTACAAAAGCATGAGCCGCCATAAATATTCCATTGCGAGTAGGATTTGAAATTGTTGGCACAATCTTTATTTCGCTGTATTTCAGTTCGTCTGATTTTTTATCGGTTACTTTAATGATATGGTAGCCAAATTGAGACTCTACTGGACCAACAATTTGCCCAACCTTTGCGGCGAACACTGCGTCTTCAAATGGTTTAACCATTTTGCCCTTTCCGAAAAAGCCAAGATCACCGCCGTTTCTGGCAGAGCCTTTGTCTTCTGAAAATTCTTGAGCGAGCTTTGCAAAGTCTTCGCCTGAGCGGGCTTTCTTTAATATTTTCTCTGCTTCTGCTTTTGCACTATCTTTATTATTAGATGGTCCAAATCCTATAAGTATGTGGCTTGCCTGAGCGACAACGTTTTCGCCTGAGCGGCGACCGTCTAACCTTAAGAAATAAGTGCCATCGGGGAGTCTAACCGGACCGACAACCTGACGTTCTGGAGCATTTGCCAAATAAGCGGTTTTCATTTGGTCCATATCTTGCAGAAGTCCCCAATCTACTGTGTTCCCGCTATATTCGCTCATCTTTATATCGAAAATGCTGTCAGTTGTTGCTAAGTCTGTGCCTTTTTGCAAATCTTCTAAAATTCTTTGGATTTTTTTATCTGCACGAGCTGAATCTTCAGCCGATGGTTGGATAGGCATAGAGAGATACTTTATTTTGCGTTGTTCTTTTTGGCGATAATACTTTTTATTCGCTTCGAAGTAATTTCTAATTTCTTCGTCGGATACTTTAATTTCATTCGGATCTGCTTCTCTTAAGCCAACATAAATGAATTTCACGTCGGCAACGCTATTTTCATTTTTATAAGTAGTTTGTGCAAACAAAGGAGAAATTTGGCTGCTTGAAGTAGAAACAGCAGTATTCAATGCTTCGTTTAGCTTTTGGTACCTAAGATAATCGCCAATTTTAACTAAGTCATTTCGGAAGTTGCGAATTGCTTCTTCTTTCTCTTCTATGTCCATTTGATTGGGATCGCGTCCCAAATATTTCACTATATTTTCTGGATTTGTAACCAATTCAAGATACAAAGCCCTATTGAAATTTCCAGCCGTATCTGTGAATGAGCGAGCAAGAAAATCTGGAGGATTGTCCAACAGATTGTCTGCGATTTCCGCATCTGTTACGTTAATACCAATTTTGCTTGCTTCTTGTTTCATCAATATTTCAGAAACCATTTGGTCCCAAACTTGAGTCATAATTTGATTTTGGTCTATTTCTGCATCAGGGTCTTCCATCTGAGATCTTTGCTGTTCAACTGCTTGCCTGACCTTTTCCTCAAAATCTTTGTAAAGGATTTTCTCCCCGTTAATTATTCCTATAGCTGCTGTTTGCGGATTGTTGCTTTGGCTGATAAGTGTCGAAATATCGGCGTCGCTCAGCACCATAAACCCAATAAAAACAACAACAAATAGACCCAACACATACTGTGAAACTTTTCTGAGTCGTTCAAACGTTCCCATTAATCAAAATACTCCTTTAATATATAAATTATTATTATTAATTCTCATATAATATATTTTATACAAACTACAAAAATACATATCAATTTATTAATATCCAAAAGATTATAAGGGAGTTGGCAGCATTATTTTTTATATTTTAGTAAAATCTACCCAAAACTGATTAAGCCAGAAAAAATACAGCAAAATACACTATGTTTTGTCAATTACTTTTAATAAATGCGACTTGCACTTTCGGCAGTCCGACGAGCCAAATCCAAAGTGAGAATACTCGGCTGTCCCGCTTGAGATAAGCTCTTGATTGAGTAAACATTCATTTCGCTGTTCGGAAGGAATTGCTTCTATTTTTGTGATTTTAACATTTTGAGCAGTCAATAAATAGTCTATATGCCAATGCAACTTTTTTTCTTTTCGTAAATGTCTTTCTATTCGCTGCTTTAGATTTTTCATTGCACTGCCTGTGTAGATATATCTACCTTTTTCAAGTGTTATGCTGCCAAGTCTCCCAACTTCGATGGTTATTTGCTTAGAAACTTTGATGTATATGCGATAAGCCCCGCTATTAAGCGGAGCTTCGTCATTATTTAATTTTTTGCTCATAAATGCGATACTTCTTGTATAGCTTGCCATTAACAGTTTGCGTAAGCCCGCGATTCATCATCACATTATCTTCTAAAATCCAAGAAGCCTCGGCATATCGGATGTTGTTTCTTCGATTGCGAAGCCCAAGCTCGTGATATACCACTGCATCGATACCAGTTTTTTGAAATTTGGGAAGCACCCCTAAAACTATTATTCTTATAAGATTAATCTGCTTTTTCTTTGTTATTAAATTCCAAACTGCCCCCAGCATACCGCCATTTTTGTTATGCTTGAAGCATACATTGACGTCGGGCAGAGCGAGTGCAAACCCAGCAGGCTCGCCATTTGACTCAATAATAAAAGTGAAGTCTGGCGTGGCGATTTGCTTTAAATCTGCTGCCAAAAAGTCAAATTCCTCGTCAGTCATTTTGACAAATCCCCAATTAGTCTCCCACGCTTGATTGTATATTTCTTTGAGCGTTGCGACATCTTTCGTAAATTGCTCTTTGTTCTTAAAATTCACATTTCTTGTCGTAACTTTATATCGCTCCCTTATGGCACTTTGCAGCCTATCTAACTTATCCGACATAAAGTCTTCCACATCAAGCAAATACGCATAAAGATCTTTGGCTTTGCCAAAGCCAGCACTGTCTATCAGCTCCATATAATACGGCGGATTATATGTCAT
>JAKIZN010000073.1 GCA_022708005.1 Bacteroidota bacterium
TATAGCATTTTCTATTCTCTTCTCAAAGTAAGTTGGATTCTCGGCATCAACTTTTATAAAGCCATCGCTTGGGTCAACATCTGGAGCGGAAAAACCACGAGTATTTATCAAGATAGATGTTCCTTTGCGAAGGTTGCGCCACAGCGGAACATCTTTGAAGACTATCCCGCCCATCCAATCGCCAGTTCCAGAATTATCTCTGACGTAATACCCTACAATGCTTACATTATCTTCAATTACCAACAATTCAAACCACTCGCCAGCGGTGCTACCAGACACATTTTTGTATTCGCTAACAAGAAATTTTGTTTGAGCATTTGAAAAATTAGCACTTAAAAGCAGAAAACTTGCAATTAATACAGCGTTCAATAAATATTTCATATCTATACTATTATTATTAATAATCATAATCAAGCATACTACAAAATTAATAAAAAAAAGCATTTGGCAAACAATTGAAATTATAATTAACTGCTTAAGCCCAAATAATTTTACAGAAACTTTTCCATTGTCTACCCGCTGTTCCCCAGATGGGGCCGTCTCAAAAGGTTACTAATACATTATTTGGGTTTAATCCCGAAGGGATTTGATGTTTGTAGAACGGAGTCGTATAAATCGCCGATTATTCTTTACTACAAACATTTGAACCCTTTGGGTTCGTTACAATTTGCCTTTCAGATGTCCTACACCTCGAAGGTGTAGGACATCTGAAGAATAGCGAATAGACAAGGGGGCATGCCCACTTGCCTAAAGACATAGTCAGATAGAGTTTCTAATGAATTATTTGGGTTAAATATTTTTTAGCTAACTACTCGCTTTCTTTACAAATTTATACTTCGATAATATGAATGCTTGCCGACTTTAACCATAATTTCACATAAAAATTAAGCTTTTATTCAAATTATAACGTAAATAATTACAAAACATTTAAAATAAAATTTGATATACTTGCGTTTTTACGTCTAGTGAAAATACCATAAGTGGAATATCTCTTAAATATTTAAAATATATTACCATGGCAGAATTAAAAAACGTATTAGTAGTAGATGATGAGCTGACAAATTTAATACTTCTCAAAAGATTATTAACGAAGGCTGGATATTCAATAGTTACAGCTCATAATGGTATGGAAGCGATATTGTACCTTGAAAAAGAGCAATTTGACGCAGTGCTTACCGATTGGATGATGCCAGAGATTGACGGTATAGAATTAATACGCCAAATGCGGGAGAAAATAAGCCCGCTGCCGTTTATCATGATGATAACGGCTCTCGTGTCTGACGAAGCTAAGCGCTATGCTCTCGAATCGGGTGCAGACGATTATATAGCTAAGCCTATTAATGTAGAAGAGCTATTAAGCCGATTAAAAGATGGAATTGAGAAAAGCAAGCAGGCATCGCCGGGCAAAGTTGCCCAAATGTTCACTCGCGAAATAGACGTAGTCCCGCCCCACGTGGCTATTGCTATTGCCACAAGTACGGGCGGACCTCCAGCCCTTGTTGAGTTTTTCCAAAATATGCCAGATAAAATCAGTGCTTCATTCTTTGTGGTTCAGCACGGACCGTCGTGGATGCTCGAAACTTTTTCCAGTCGACTGCAAAAAGAGACTGCTTATGATGTGCTATTAGCATCTAACGGTATACTTCCTGAAGTAGGTTGTATTTATATCGCCCCCGGCGATAAACACATGCGAATCGAACCCAGCACGTATAAAATCGTGCTCGACGAAGGTCCAAAAGAAAACTTTGTGCGACCAGCCGCAGACACGCTATTTAGAAGTGTCGCAGCAGCTTACGGCAGATATGGAATAGGAGTAGTGCTCACTGGGCTTGGTCGCGACGGCGCCCAAGGTGCGGCGCAAATTGCTTCGGTCAAAGGAACAGTAATTGTGCAATAGCCCGAAACAGCGATGGCGCCATCTATGCCGACTACGGTCATCCAATCTGGTGTTGATTGCAAAGTTATGCCAATTGCATCTATGGGCAAAGAAATTTCTGTGGTGGCGTTCCCGCTATCAGCAACGCTAAGGAAAATCCTAAAAGAGCAAACCAACGGATAAGATAGCGGTTTTTTGCTCAATTTTTCAAAACAAGAGTTGGGTTTAACAGATGGGTTTTGATGTATTGATAGTAGGCGCGGGATTAGTTGGGCTGGCTATCGCTAAAGAGCTATCTCCCGCTTGTTCATGCCTTGTTATTGATAAACACTTAACTTTTGGCAACGAAACAAGCTCGCGAAATAGCGAAGTCATACACTCAGGTTTATACTATCCGCAGCAATCGCTCAAGGCTTTGCTATGCGTAGAAGGCAATCGACTTATTTACGAGCATTGCAAAAAATACGGCGTAGAGTTCGCAAAATGCGGGAAACTTGTAATCTCCAGAACCATAGATATTACTAACCGCATTCACGAAGTATTTGAAAATGCTAAACTAAACGGAGCGAAAGATATTAGATTTTTATCGAGATTCGAAGCAGAAAAAATTGCAACATCGATAAAATTTAACGAAGCATTTTTCGCAGAGCAGAGCGGAATTGTCAATTCGCATAGATTGATGCAAAGCTTTGAAGCACTATCGGCAAATAATTCAGCTACTTTTCTATATGGGCATAAACTTATCGCGTTATCTAAGACTTCCACAGGATACAAAGCAACTATCGAAAGCCTATCAGGCGAAATATCCGTTGTAGAGGTCGCTATTGTCGTTAATTCGGCTGGGCTTGCGGCAGATGCGGTGGCAAATATGCTCGATATTTCTGATGATAATTTGAAAATAAACTACTGCAAAGGGCATTACTTCAAAATCGCCAATAAGCCCAAATATAATTTTAAGCACTTAGTTTATCCAGTGCAAGAAAGCTCCGATTCAGGGCTCGGCATTCATCTAACAATTGACTTGAACGGCAACTGCAAACTTGGTCCAGATACGGTATTTACAAATAAACTCGACTATTCCGTTCCAGAAGATTTAAAAGATAAGTTTTTTAGCTATGCGGCGAGCTACATTAGCGGTCTAAGCAAAGATGATATTTATCCAGATTACTCTGGAATAAGACCTAAATTACAGACCGATGGCGGAGCTTTTAGGGATTTTTATATTAAAGAAGAATCGTCGCGTGGGCTTGCTGGGTTTATCAATTTAATAGGCATAGAATCGCCCGGGCTAACTGCTTCGATTGCAATTGCCAAATATGTATCTAAACTCATCTAATATTTCAGTCGTAAAATTTTTCGTCCTATTTTACAAATATGCAAAGTTTTATTACTATTTTTTGAGATTTTTCATTATTATTGTAATAAATTTCGGACGTATTTTATGACAATGATAGATAGATATGTGCTTAAACAATTTATTATGACGCTTGTTTTTGCGATAGCAGCGCTATGCGTCATTTTTTTAGTTGTCAATTTAATGGAGAATTTAGACGATTTTATTGACCAAAAAGCCGATTATAGAGTAATTATCCAATATTATATATCATTTTTTCCAGAAATACTAAAAATTCTAACTCCCGTTGCAGTGCTAATTTCCACGTTATTTACCATAGGAAAGCTATCGAATAATAATGAAATTACTTGTATGAAATCGGGCGGGATGAGCTTATATAGATTGATGATACCGCTTGTGCTGTTTAGTTTGTTGCTGAGCGGCGGTCAGCTTTATTTTAACGGCTGGGTAGTGCCAATTGCTAATCAAAAGAAAATTGATATAGAAAAGGTATATTTGAAAAAAAGCAAGGCGCCAAGCGGCACGCTGTTCAATCTATTTTTTCGCGACACACCGCTTACTCACGTTATGATGCAGTATTATCAATCAAGCGAAAAAAGTGGTTATCAAGTGGCTATAGAAAAATATTCGTCTGAAGAGCATCCGCGACTGACAAATCGAATTGAAGCAGAAAGGATAAAATGGGTCGGCGATAAGTGGCTATTAATGAATGGAATTATTAGAGATATCAAAGGCGATAGCTTCACCACAAGCAGATTCGATACGCTAACTACGGAGCTGAATATCAAGCATCAGCAATTAATCAAACTTAAAATGCTGCCAGAGGAAATGAATTTCGACGAGAAAAAAGAGCATATTAAAGTATTGGAAATGGGCGGAAAGGACACGAGCAAATCTTTGATTGATTACTATGCTGGGTTTGCCTTCCCATTTTCAAATTTTATAGTTATGCTATTTGGGATACCATTCGCATCGGTGAAAAAGAAAGGCGGCATCGCTATTCAAATCGGGGCTGCTATGGTCATAGCTTTTGCTTACTTAATATTCACCGAAATTAGCAAAACAATCGGCAGTTCATTGAATATAGACCCAATGATAACCGGCTGGAGTGCTAACGCGATATTTCTTATTGCAGGGCTAATTGTGCTATTCAAAACTAAAACATAGAAGATTATGAAAAAGATTGAGAATTTCGGCTCAATTGCCGGACGTGAATTATTGAGGCGAATTTATAAAGATTTACGCTACGACAAACAACGCGGGGCAATATCTTCGCTTTTTGCAACTTGGCGGCTCGCCGTCGGCAATATCGAAGTGCAAAAATATGTGGGCGATGATGTGCAAGTGCTTCATAGCATAGGAATGCTCAAAGGAACTTCGTTATGGCTCGAAGAAATTTTCAATAGATTCTTTTTCTCTACAATCAATTCTTTCGTTTATTTCGGCGCAGCCATATTGCTTGTAATTGTCGGTATACGCAGATTTTCGGATAGCGTTAGCGATAGGCTTGTGATTTATGGGATAATATTTGAAGCTGCTTTGCTAATGCTGATGTTCTTTATTATGCTTTTCACTCCTAATGATGAAATATCGGACAGCGACAGCAGCGGAGAAACAAGCCAAGACCAAGATGAGATAATTAGTGAAATTGGAGAAATAGGTCGAGACTTCGCTACCGCAACTCTCCAACTTGAAGAAATTTCTGCCAAAATATCTGATATGCTCGTAACTCAAAATGAGACTATAGAGCGAATGAACAGCATAGCCGAAAGTACTATACAAATGTCGCTACCAAACCCAAATTTGATAGAAATAATGCGCGGCACTAACGCTATTTTAAGTGAATTTAATGATAAAATAAAATTGCTGATGAGTGCAGTAGAAAAAATTCGTGCCGAAGAAATACGCTCCGCAGTTAGAGCAGAACTTGAAACAATATTGCTTGCTAAATATAGGGACAATGAACAACAAGAGAAATAAATATCGCAGAACTATCGAGATATATTTTGTGCTCTATTTAGCAGCATTGATTTTTATCATTCCAAAGCCGGGAGAAGACAAAAAAATAAACGGCACTCCTCAATCATCTATAGAGCTTCCGTTTGCCATTCGCCCAGAAAGGTCTGTGCTGTTCTGCCGATTGACCATAGATAGTTTGCAAACCCAAGTCATTCATTTAGATTCAATCAATAATATTTTTTATACTGGCGATGTCGAAAATATTAAATATGAGTTCATAGTAGAAGATCAAGTATATAAGCACAGAGTAAAATTAATTTCAAACTCTGAAAATAATAACAGCTTTTTTCAGGTATATCAAAATAATAACGACAACTCTGCTATTTTTAAGTGGCACCCGCCGCTAATAGAGCAGATGAACAAGTCGTATATAGTATATGTCAATGCTACCGCAGACGAAATTTCGACTAAAAGCCAGATAGTAGCAAGGTCGCAGTTTATCCTTGTGGTGAATTATTACGATAAAGAAACAGGATTGCCAACCTTGCAAAAGGACATAGACGAAGTCTCGATTGCGCAAACCCAGTCGATAGAATCGACCCCGATTTTATCAGATTTCACTTTATCTTTGCGTAGCGAAGTGGTGCAATCGATAGCTTATCAAGATTGGGAAAATTTTGTATTTATTTTGGGCGGGCTTAATCCTTTGACGGATTTGTTGAAAAATCCAGAGCTAAAGGTAAGCCATCAGCCGGAGGGCAACGGCGGCAGCGCCTACATTGCAAATTACTATTCAAACGGCATATTGCTAAAAGGAAAATCTCCTGCTTATGGTTCGATAAACGTTAGCATTTCTATAAAACGCCGCTATGACAACCGCGAAGCAAGCATTACGTTCCCGGTAACGTCACAAGCTATTGGTAATCCAGAGTTTCCGAAAGAAATGTACCCGGGAGTAACTTATCAAATTCGTCCGAATTTGCCCATAATCGCTGGGCAAGAAATAAAGACGTTAATCAGGGACGGCGATAGAGTAAAATTTCAGAGCCAATCAGGCGAAGCGTTCTCGTTTACTCCGGATATTTCTGATACGGGCAAAACTTTAACGTTGGAAAGATATATCAATGGGAATATTGTTGGGCAGAGGTTTAGGATAAACATTCAAAACTATCGACCGCCGACTATTGCTAAATTTACCAAAACAAGCGCTGCATCGGTTACTATTCAAACCATTGCTTACGGCTATACTAATAATCGCCCAAACACCGTAGATAAGATAGAAATAATTGGAAATGCTGTTGCTGCAAAAGAGCTTATTGGACAGTACCGCGAAGACAAGCGAAATAATATTTGGATACAGTATTTTGAAATCACTATCAAAGATCCCAGCAAGCCATTTGAATTTAAAGCCACAGCAAGAGATAATCGCGGCAACAGAAGCGAGACAGAAGCATTCGACGGCAGTTAGAGCTGAATAACGCAATAGAAATTCTATCTGCCCGACTGTATCCGAAAGGAAAGGTTCATCTGGAAAACACGGGTGATCTCATCTGTTGCATTATGAGATAGCCCCCGTCTGGAGAACAATACCACCTTTAAGCCCATTAATCTGCAACTATATAGCTGCTAAATGTGTTTTTGAACATTAGCTCTTTGCTGGCGGGTATGTTCACTCGCAGTGTTGTGCCTCTGTCGTCGTCGGCTCGCTCTAAAATTTCATAATTTGTATATAGTCCCGAAAGCAAATGCGATTGGGAATATGGAATTAAAAGTAAATATATGTTATTAAAGCGGTTATATTTTTCTTGCATCAAATTTAGCAAATTTTCAATGTTGATGCCGCGCTTTGCCGAAATAAAAATTGAATCGGGGAACTCTTTTTGCAGCAAGCGGTGCTCGCGAATGTCCTCAATTGCGTCAATCTTATTAAAAGTCAATATCATTGGCTTGCTTGATATTTTTAAATGCTCTAAAGTTTTATTGACAACGTCGATTTGCTCGCGAAAACCTTTGTGGGAAACATCGACGACGTGCAGCAATATATCTGCTTCGACAGCTTCCGCCAAAGTGCTGCGAAACGACGCGACAAGATGAGTAGG
>JAKIZN010000074.1 GCA_022708005.1 Bacteroidota bacterium
TCCAAAATGATGGCTTTACTAAAAAAAGTTCAATGTAGGCGATTTATGAAGGTCATTTTTTCTAAAAAAATTTCAATAGTACTTATGAGACAGCCCCAACATCTGGAGAGCCGCTAATAGGCAATAGAAAAGTTTCTAATGAAGTATTTGGGATAAAAACTTACTCGTCAGGAGTTTCGTTTTGCTTGGCTTCTCGCTTTTTGAAAGCAGCAGCAGCCACAAATATGCTTATTTCATAAAGCACGAACAAGGGCGCTGCAAAAATTAATTGGCTAATCGGGTCTGGAGTGGGAGTTACAACTGCTGCTAAAATTAAAATGACAACAATCGAATGCCTTCTATATTTTCGCAGCATTTTCGGAGTAACAACACCTATTCGCGATAGCACAAACGAAATCATTGGCATTTCAAAAAGTATTCCAGACGCGAGCAATATCATCGTGATAAAACTAAAATATTCGTTAATATCTATTACATTTTTTATCTTATCCGTTCCGAAACTCGCGGCAAAAGATAGCATCGAAGGAATCATAACAAAATAAGAGAATGCGACCCCGCTTAAAAAGCAGATTGAAGTAAAAATGGTAATCAAAGATACCCATTTTTTCTCATTATCATAGAGCGCTGGCTCAACAAATTTCCATAACTGCAATAGCATCAAAGGGAACGAAATTATTATTCCCACGACAAAAATTACTTTGAAGTATAAAAATGGCTGTCCAAATGGCTTTAAGTTTTGTAGGTCTAAATTTGCAGCATTTGCTGGCTCAAGCAGCACAAGGTTCATTATATCCGAGATAAATACTGCGGAGATTATACAACCGACAACAAGCCATACCAAAGCAAACAGTATTCTTTTGCGAAGCTCTTCGATGTGGTCCCAAAAGCTAAGTTCGCCAGTTTCTTCGTTTTCTTGTTCTGCTTTTACTTCGGTTGCCATATATTTTCAATTTAGCAATAAGCCAATATGATTAAATTTATAGAAAAATGCCTTATCGAGCGAGAGTTATTAGATAGCAAATAGCGGAAACTCGTGTTTGCCACAAAGCTATCCGCTATCTGCTAATCTTACTGCAATATATACCTATTTGGTTTGGTCTATCAAAGTTTCTTTCATAGAATCTGGTAGCAAGTCCGACAGCGAGAAAGAGCCAGATGGCGTTTCGGTAGTTACCTGCGGCTGCTTAGGTTCGCGCCTTTTGCCTTGTGGGCGTTCACTGTCTCTGCTTCTTTCAGCTTGTGCAATTTCAGATTCATCTAATTTTGGCTCGATAATAACAGATTCCTGCTCAACAATAACGTCTGATATAAGAATTTCAATTTTATCGCCAATGTTATAAGGGATTTTCTTGCCGCGTGGTAGTTGTCTCATTTTGCTGCGTGGCATAAATCCATCAACCTCGCCCTCGATTGTTACTACGCAACCTTGTGGCATCACTTGCTTTACTGTGCCATTGAAAGCATTCCCAATTACAAATTTATCTTTAATTCCTTCCCAAGGATTGGCTTGCATTCTCTTGTATGATAAGTGCATTGTGTTTTTTTCTTCGGAAATGCTGATTACTTGCACTTCAATTTCTTCGCCAATTTTTAAAACTTCTGATGGGTGTTTGATTCGCTTTGTCCAAGATAACTCGGCTACTCTCAAAAGCCCATCTATGCCCTTATCGACCTCAACATAAGCTCCAAAATCGGTAAACCTTCTAACTGTCCCTTTCACGTTTGTCCCGACTGTATATTTAGCTTCCACTCCTTCCCAAGGCGATTTCTCAAACTCTTTCCTGCTCAAAGCAATTCTATTTCTCTCTTGGTCTATTTCGACTACGACAGCTTTCATAATATCGCCAAGCTTAGCGAATGCCTTTGTATCTTCGACGTGAACTTGCGAAAGTCTCGAAATATGTATCAAACCTTCTATGCCACCTAAATCTAAGAAAATACCAAATGAAGCAATTGATGATACTGGTCCTTCGACTATATCGCCAACTTTGATAGAAGACCATACTTCGCTGCCAATAGCTTTTTTGCGGCTGACGATAACAGTTTTCCTATTGTCTTCATCTTCTGAAAGCTCGTGTATATGCACTTTTAATGTTTTTCCAATAGACTCGGTTAGTTCTTCCTCAGTGGGATTGCGTCGCGAGCCAAAATGCGAGGTTGGCAAGAAAATTGGAATGTCGTCAAACATAACTCTCAGTCCACCTTTTATTCTGCTATTTACCACTACTTCAATAGCTTCGCCGCTTTCGTTAGCTTGTTTCAATTTTGCAAAAGACTCATCGAACTGTCTTTGCTTTTCTTCGGCTAACCGCTTGTTTTCAGCGGCAACTTTAGCCTTCTCTTCATCATTTTGAGTATTGGAAGGCTCTGCAACGGGTGCGTCTGCAGCTTGAACTTCGGGATCAGCCGCTTCCGGCTGCACAGGCGCCTCTGCAACGGGCTCAGCCTCCGTTGGCTTTTGCAAATCAGCACTTTGCTCAACTTCCGCTGGTTCAGCTGCAACCTCCGTGTTCAAGTTTTTTGTTTCGTCAATTTGTTCGTTAATTAATGGTTCGTTAGTATTTTCAATGTTTGACATTTGTCGCACCCAACTATAATAAATTCTACAAATATTTATAAGCTTTACATAAAATGTAAGACTTCAAAAATACTGAATTTTTATGATTAAATAAAATAATATTTTGAAAAGCGAACACTATTATCAAATAATTTATGCAAAATAATGCAATAGAAACTTTTCCATTGTCTATTCGCTGTTTTCCAGATGGGGCTGTCTCATAAGGGTAAAAATCATCTAAAATTGATAAAAACAAACCATCCAAAATGATGGCTTGACTAAAAAAAAACTCAATGTAGGCGATTTATGAAGGTCATTTTTTTCTAAAAAAATTTCAATAGTACTTATGAGACAGCCCCAACTTAAAGCCAAAAAGCAACGACCCTGAAAGGGTCAAATGTTTGTAGTAATGAATAATCGGCGATTTATACGACTCCGTAGGAGTCGCATTAGGTTATGCAATCTTATTTTCTACAAACATCAAATCCCTTCGGGATTAAAACAAAAAAAAAGACAAGGGGACATGCCTCCTTGCCTAAATAAATTAACGCAACCGTAGAGACGCAATATTTTGCGTTTCTACAAAAATACAATATCACAAATAAAATACCTCCTTACTCCGAACCACCTATCGCTAATTCGATGCAAATACCCGCAAGTTTTCGGAATTTTTGTGATATTTTAAAAATATTAGCACTTTAAGTTAAAAACTAAAGAAATTTTTCATATTTTTAACAATCTGTATTAAGCAATTTTTATTTATTTATTTTAAGGTTAAAAAGATGAAAGAAAAATTGATCGAAAAACTCGTCAGATATGTCAAAGTTGATACTCAAGCAGATCCAAATTCAGAGACATTCCCATCTTCAATGAAGCAATTCGACCTACAAAAAATATTATTAGCAGAGCTAACAGCGCTCGGCATTAAAGATGCTGAACTCGACGATAAATGCTACTTGATGGCAACTATTCCGTCAAATCTGCCGCCTTCTCACCCAGCGTACAACAAAGTGCCTGTGATTGGCTTTGTAGCTCACGTTGATACCGCACCAGATGTAAGCGGAGCAAACGTAAAGCCTAATATCATTGAAAATTATCAAGGCGGCGACATAGTTTTGCCCGGCGATAATTCAATTGTCATCACAGAAGCCGAAAACCCAAATTTGAAAAACTGCATTGGGCATACAATTATTACAACCGATGGCACAACCTTATTAGGTTCAGATGATAAATCTGGCGTTACTGCTATTATGCAGTTAGTCGAAATGTTGAAAGATAATAGCGAAATATTGCACGGCGATATACGAATTTGCTTTACCCCAGATGAAGAAATTGGTCAAGGCACAAAGTATTTTAACCTCGAAAAGTTCGGTGCGAAATATGCTTATACGATTGATGGCGATATGCCCGGCGAGCTAAACAAGGAAACTTTTAGCGCCGATGCAGCTGTAATTCGCGCTTACGGGCGCGATATTCATCCGGGCACTGCCAAAGATATTATGGTTAATTCAATCAGGGCTATTGCCGATATTATCACGCGTATGCCCAAGGACATGGCGCCCGAGACAACTGAAGGCTACGAGCCATATATTCACCCGCATACCCTCGAAGGCAGTATTTCTAAATCGGAACTAAAAATTTTATTCCGCGATTTCAAGACAGAAGGGCTGGCAGTTCAGAAAGAAATTCTCGAAAAAATCATCGCAGAAGTTCGACCGCTTTACCCGAAAACGCAAATCGAATTAGAAGTAAAAGTGCAATATAGAAATATGCACGACAGCCTGATGGGATGCCCAGAAGTGCTGGATAATCTTTGGGATGCAGCCACACGCGCAGGAGTAGAGCCATATTGGAAGCCTATTCGCGGGGGAACTGACGGCTCGCGATTGACTGAAATGGGACTGCCGACGCCTAATATTTACACCGGTGGGCAAAATTTCCATGCTCGCACCGAATGGGTGTCTATCGACGGGCTGCAAAAAGCAGTCGAGACAATGCTCGAAATATGCAAGATATACGTTGAAAGAGCTTGATTTTATTGATGAAAAAGTTGCACTGAAAAATCATAAATTTAAGGAGTCTTAATGGATATTCAAACAGAAAAAAGTAGTTTGCCCGAAAATGCTTACCGCGAATTAGCCCCGGGCGAAGAGTACAAACCCGTTATGCCAGCAAATTTGGTCTTTCCAGAAGTTACCATGTGGTCTGTTTTCTGGGGCTTGCTTATGGCTGTCATATTTTCAGCTGCCGCCGCATATTCGGGACTAAAAATAGGGCAAGTATTTGAAGCAGCGATACCTATATCGATTATCGCTGTTGGCATCTCAAATTTTGCAAAAAAGAAAAATGCTCTCGGGCAAAATGTAATTATCCAATCAATCGGCGCCAGCTCTGGAGTGATAGTCGCAGGTGCTGTTTTTACCATACCGGCGCTTTATATTTTAAAGCTCGATGTAAAATTCTTTCAAATATTTTTCTCGTCGCTCTTTGGTGGCTTTCTTGGAATATTATTTTTAATTCCATTTAGAAAATATTTCGTCAAAGATATGCACGGAAAATTCCCCTTCCCCGAAGCTACAGCCACAACTGAGATCCTAATCACTGGCGAAAAAGGTGGCAATCAAGCAGGCATACTAATCACAAGCGGTTTAGTTGGCGGTCTGTTCGATTTTATGTTTTCCACTCTTCGCTTATGGGAGGAAGTTATAACTTCGCGCGTTGTGCCAGTTGGCGAATATATAGCGGAGAAAGTGAAATTAGTATTCCAATTCAACGTTTCTGCGATGATTGTAGCTTTTGGCTATCTTGTAGGGTTGAAATTCGCTACAATTATAACAGTCGGCTCGTTGCTCTCGTGGTGGGTATTTATCCCGCTGATTGCACACATCGGAAATGTTGCAGCCGGCGGTGGTGCGAATATCTTTGCAAGCATGAGCCCCGAAATTATCTTCCGCGACTACGTTCGGCATATCGGCATCGGCGCTATCGCAATGGCGGGCATTATCGGCATCCTGAAATCATCAAAGGTAATAGGTTCGGCATTTGTCCTTGCTTATAACGGCATAACTGGCAAAAATAAAGCTACTGACGATGGCAGCGAACTTCGCACTCAAAAAGACATGAAAATGACATTTGTGGTTATGCTCAGTTTGCTCACCATTATCGCTATATTCATATTCCTTGCGACTGGCTTGAGCATTACAATATATCAAGCTGTAATAGCTTTGCTAACAGTTATAATTATAGCTTTCCTATTCACAACAGTAGCCGCAAACGCTATAGCAATCGTGGGAACTAACCCTGTTTCTGGTATGACACTTATGACGCTTATTTTGTCATCTTTTGTGCTAACACAAGTTGGACTTGTCGGCAAACAAGGTATGCTCAGTGCTTTGATTATCGGAGGCGTAGTTTGCACGGCTTTATCGATGGCAGGCGGATTTATTACTGACTTGAAAGTTGGCTATTGGCTTGGTTCTTCCCCATTGAAGCAGCAATCTTGGAAGTTCTAGGGAACTGTCGTCGCTGCTGCCACAGTTGGCGTTGTCATATTTATGCTAAACTCGTCTTACGGATTTACTCCAGACGATTACCTTGTCAATCAAGATAAATTTACAAGCGCACAAATTGAGTCTATCCACGACAACACTGCATCGCCTGAATTAGTTGAGCAGTATAATACCGAAGTTCAAAAGGCTGACCCATTGGTAGCGCCTCAAGCGAACGCTATGGCTGCAGTAATTCAATCATTGATGTCGCCTAATCCAAATGTGCAATGGTCTTTATACATAGTTGGTGCGATAATCGCAATTTTGATGAATATGATAGGCATATCGCCGCTTGCCTTTGCTTTGGGTATGTTCATACCACAGCAATTGAACACGCCGCTTATTGTTGGCGGGTTTATGGCATATTTAGTAGGCAGGTCTTCCAAAGATAAGGAATTGGTAAATGCTCGCCACCAAAGAGCCACTTTGATAGCTTCAGGATTTATCGCTGGTGCTGCGTTGCTTGGCGTTTTTGGTGCGTTGCTAAAATTTATGAAGCTCGATTTAGCTTTGAACGTATGGGGCGAAGGCTCGAAAGGTGGCGAATGGTTCGCTATACTTGCCTTCATCGTCCTTATGGCATATTCCGCTTGGGATACAATGCGAGCTAAAAAAGGCGATTAAAGCAAGCTAAACGCAGCGTGCTATAGAACTATATTTACACAAAGGCGGGTATAAAAAGCCCGCTTTTGTGTTATAAATCAAAGATAATGCAAATAAGCCTTTTCTATTGTCTATTAGCTGTTTTTCCAGATGTCCTATACCTTCGAGGTGTAGGACATCTTAAAGCCTAACATTTTCTTACGGATGCGCAGTCAGGCAGAGTTTTTAATGATGGCTGCTAATCAGCTAAATCTGGTCGGCGAAGTTTGGTTTTTTCGAGTGCCATAGCATCTCGCCATTTTTTTATTTCTGCGTGATTCCCCGAAAGCAATACATCTGGCACTTTCATACCACGAAAGTCGGCAGGACGCGTATATTGCGGAGCTTCGAGCAATCCATTTTGAAAAGAATCTTCAAGCGCCGACTCCGCATCGCCAATAACGCCCG
>JAKIZN010000075.1 GCA_022708005.1 Bacteroidota bacterium
GCAAGCGAAAAGGAAATGCAAGATATAGATTTTCTGCCATTGCAAGTTGAATATAGAGAAAAAATTTCTGCTGCGGGGAAAATTCCCGGCGGATTTCTCAAACGCGAAGGTCGCCCAACAGATAAAGAAGTTCTATCGGCAAGGCTGATAGATAGACCAATCAGACCTATGATACCAAAAACTTGGCATTTTGAAACTCAAATTATAGCTACAGTTTTTTCGGCAGACCCAGATGTTAATCCAGATACGCTTGCAGCAGTAGGCGCTTCAGCAGCTCTGCTGATTTCGGATAATCCTTTCAATGGACCGATTTCTGAAGTCAGAGTGGGCAGAGTGGACGGCGAGTTCGTCGTTAATCCTTCCGTAGAACTTCATGCTCAAAGCGATATGGATATAACAGTGGCTGGGACTAACCTTGCAATTACTATGGTTGAAGGCGAGAGCAAAGAGCTTTCCGAAGACGATTACGTCAATGCACTAACTTTTGCCCATGAAAAAATCAAAGAGCTAAACGCAATGCAGCTCGACCTTGCCGCTCAGCTCGACGTTCAAAAGCGTGAATATACTATCGCAACAATCAACGAAGATTTAGTAAATTTAATTACCGATGCGCTGTATGACGATATAAATAGCTACGTCCATTCAACAAGCTCCAAGAACGAACGCCGCGAGCAAAGGCAAAATATTTTTGAAAAAGCCTTAGCTGTGGCAACTGAAAAATTTGGCGAAGACGAAGAATTAAAAGAAAAACTCGAAAAATATTGTGGCGACATAGTTTCCGATATTGAAAAGAAACTTATGCGCAAGATGATTTTAGACGAAAATAGACGGCTCGACGGCAGAACAACTGTCGATATTCGCCCTATTGCTTGCGAGATTTCTCTATTGCCACGCGCACACGGATCAGCCTTGTTCACTCGTGGCGAAACGCAAAGTTTATCCACAGTAACTTTAGGCACAAATCGCGACGAACAGCTGATAGAAGGGCTTGAACCTTCGCGAACAGAACGATTTATGCTGCATTATAATTTCCCGCCATTCAGCACGGGCGAAGTTGGCAGATTGACCACCAGCCGCCGCGAAGTTGGACACGGGCACCTTGCTTGGCGAGCTTTGAAAGACATGCTTCCAAGTGCGACAGACTTCCCTTACGCTATTCGCGTGGTGTCCGATATTCTTGAATCTAACGGCTCTTCGTCGATGGCAACTGTTTGCGCTGGCACTTTGGCATTGTTCGATGCTGGCGTCCCGATTAAAAAACCTGTTGCAGGTATAGCTATGGGATTAATCAAAGATGAGGACAAAGTCGCAATTTTAAGCGATATATTAGGCGATGAAGACTTTTTGGGCGATATGGATTTCAAAGTAACTGGAACAGCCGATGGCATCACAGCTTGCCAAATGGATATTAAAATTGAAGGGCTTTCGGTTGATATTATGAGGGCTGCTTTAGAGCAGGCACGCAAAGGCAGAATGCACATATTGGGCATTATGAACGAGACTATTTCCAAGCCTAAAGATGATATGTCGCCTTATGCGCCAAGATATACAACTATACAAATTCCAACGGATATGATAGGAGCGGTTATTGGTCCAGGCGGCGATACTATAAGAAGTATTTGCCGTGATACAGGCACAGAAATAAATATCAACGATGACGGCTCTATTCTTATCGCCGCGACAAATAAAACTTCGGGCGATGAAGCCGCGAAAATCATCGAAGCGCTTACTCAGAAGCCAAAAGAGGGCGAAATATACAAAGGTACAGTGAAAGAAATTCGCGAAGGGCTCGGCGCATTTGTTGAATTTTTGCCGAAAACTCAAGGGCTGCTTCATATTTCACAAATTACTCACGAAAGGCTTGAAAACGTCGCTGATGCTTTAAGCGTTGGAGATAAAATTGAGGTGAAACTTTTAGAAATTTCTCGCGATGGAAAATTTAGATTAAGCCGCAAGGCGCTATTGCCAAACGAAAATAAAAATGCTGATTCGGAAGAGCATTCCGACAGAAGACGCAGCGATAGGCGTAGCGACGACCGCCGCAACGACGACCGCCGCAGAAACAGCAATCGCTAATCAATTATAAAATATTTCTTCAAAGACTGTCCGCTACTAAACGGGCAGTTTTTTTATTACAAATAATGCAGAAGAAGCTCTACCTGACTGCGTCCCATAGACAATGGGGCTGTCTCATTGCCTTTTTTATCTGAATCATGACTTCCAAGATTAAAGGATTAACAAGATTATTTTCGACTATTACTCAATTTTTCTTCTTATCCTATTAATCGTATAATCCTGATGATCCTGATTCAGACTGCAAAAATAGATGTCCTACACCTCGAAGGTGTAGGACATCTGGAACATACTGACGTTCTCGTCTGTTACCTTTTGAGACAGCCCCATCTAGAGAACAGCGAATAGATAATGGAAAAGTTTCTAATGAATTATTTGGGCTTAATTCCCATTTTGCTATGCAAATATTTTTTTCAAGGTGTAATGAAATTTATGTATCCCGCGGGAATTTAAGAACATTAGCGGGCAATAGCCATATATGGGCTGTATGCCTTTCGCTTGAGCTAATTTAATACCACGCTTTGACTTGCTGCCGTTTGCGAACCAAACTGCTTGAAACTGACCAAGCTCGGCTCCTTCCAAAATAGTCTCAGCATTTGATTTTGACACAGCAAGCAATAAATTTTTCGATTTGATAGAAGGCTCTTTGATAGAACTATAGCAGCTTACGCCGTCTATTTCGCTCACAGAGCGCCCAATTGGCACGGGCGAAAATCCCGCTCTGCGAAATGCTCTAAAAAGTTCGTTGCCCCATTGCTTGCCATTTTTGGATATTCCAATGATTACTGGCGATTTATCCTGCAAAAACTGCTTTATAATGTCTTCCATATTAGACCTAATAAATAAAAATATAATTGCCTTACGTGTAAATTTTAGAATAGTTGCAAGTTGAAGCAAGAAAAAAAATATGGGCGAACAAAATATTGAACGCCCAATAAATGAAATTACAGCTAATTTCTGCTATCAGCTATCTATTGCAATAACTTACTTCCTTTTGGCATCTTTTTTCTTTTTCATCTTAACGTCATAATATCCCGGTCGCTCTTTAATCAGCTGCTTGAAAAATTCGTTGCCATAGCCAACACCCTTTGGTGCCCGACCATTAGCCACACTAACGTCATTAATGAAACCATCGTTATATTTTACAACTAATTGCTTCCATAGCTCATACCATTCGCTGTGCATTTTTTGAGCTTCGGAAAGCGAGTAATCCGTAAGGAAGTTTACAGCTGCATCTTTACTTGTTTTATAAAGTTCCAAAGCAGCTTTTTCGATTGCAGGCTGATACATTTCGTATTTATCTTCGAGTCGCTTTTGAACCACTTGTATATCTTTGATTATATAAGAATATTTTGTATAAGCCAAATTAGCGACAAGATTGAACACCCAAAATGATGAATTTAAGTCTAACTCTCTAATGCTGCCGCCTTCAAAAGATGCGGGGATTGATGTCATATTCACGTATAGCGGCACATAGACAGTGGAATAGGTATCATCTACTCCATACCAAAATACTCCGCCCACTTCTCTTGGCATAAACGAACGACTTTGCGTAACAAATGAGAACGCTGTTTGTTGCGTAGAAATAGGTCGCTCCCAGCCGTAAGTGTTTGTATCGCCATCAATTTTAAAAGCAAGTGGCTTCCAACGGTAAGGATTGCCGAAAGGTCCCGCTGCCAAGCCTTTTGTCATATCGAACTCCGTGCCAGTGAAATGGTCTCGCATAAGGTTCATAACATCTCGCGTAGAGAGCTTTTTATCGGGCTTAATGTATAGCGGATAAGGCTCTTGCCCTTCGTAAGCTCTCCAGTAGTCCGACGATAATTTTAGAGATGGAGCGCAGCGATTAAATAGGCTCCACACTCTGCCTTCGCAATATAAAAGCCCGCTTGGGTCTAATGGATTATAAACATCTGCAAAGCTAAAGGCGCCTTTTTTAGGGTCGTAATAGCCATGCTTTTGGGCAAAGCTAATGACGTCGGGCGAATATATGCAATTTTCGGGGTCGTTCATTGGGAATTGTCTAATTCTCGCTTGATTGGCGTGCGCTGCCACATAGCCGTCTGGAATGCGGACTGCCACCCAAACAGCACCTTTTTCATGTGTGCCTTTGCTAATCATTTCGAGCATCCAAACTTCTTCGGCATCGGCTATCGAAAATGATTCGCCAGAGCTGTGGTAGCCATATTCTGCAACCAAGTCGGTCATTACTTTTATTGCTTCGCGAGCTGTTTTTGAGCGCTGAAGCGCTATATACATGAGCGAGCCGTAATCCATAATGCCAGTAGTATCATTAAGAGCTTCGAGTCCGCCAAATGTAGTTTCGCCGATAGCCACTTGGTATTCATTCATATTACCTATAACTTGATAAGTTTCGGCAACTTGCTTGATTTTACCAAGAAATTTACCGCTATCCCATTCGTAAATATCAATAGTTGCGTTAGGTTGGTGTTTCGCGGCTGGCATAAAGTATAGCGGATCCATAAAGCCGCCTGCGTCGGCGGAGTAAGTAATCATTGTAGAGCCATCTTTTGAAGCGCCTTTTGTAACAAGGAAATTAGTGCAGGATTTAGATTCGGCTGCGAGAATTAGCGTTAATATTAGCGTTGCAAAGATTATTCTTTTCATAGCATTCCTAATTTATTAAAAATAATCAAAATCAATAGAACAATATAGCACTTTTTTTTGAATTAGCATACTTAAATTTAGGTAGCAAATTAGAGTTAGGCAAGGGGTCGCGCCTCCTATTCTTTTTTCCCAGCCCTTCGACTTCGCTCAGGGCGACACTGCCGAAACTACAAAACAAGGCGAACATTTCTGCTCGCCTCTATATGTTTTGCTAATGATAATTGCTCGTTAGCTATTGATAATGCTTACTATTTTTATTTATCGGCAAACCATATTTGCTCTAATATGTCATCGAATTTGTAAAATCCTTGCTTTTTGTGCAGCCAAGTAGCCGCAAGCAAAGCACCAGCAGCAAACCCTTCCCTGCTTTTAGCCGAATGGGTTAGCTCTATCGAATCAATTGGCGAATCAAGCATCACAGTGTGCCTACCGAGTTCGTCGCCGGCTCTTACGCTTGTGATTTGCAATGAATCGGGCGATATGACTCCTTCGGGGTTGCCAAAAACAAAATTATCTTTAGACTTGAACTCTTTTAATATAATTTCGCCTAAAGTTAGTGCCGAACCGCTCGGGCAATCCCTTTTCCTTCTGTGGTGTGCTTCGCTAATGTAAGCATCATACCCCGGAGCAAGGTTGATTAATTTAGCCGCTACTTGCGTTATCTTCATAAAAATATTCATTCCAATAGAAAAATTGGAAGCCCAGAGCAATCCTATGTTGTTTTGCGCAACTATATCCTGAATAAGCGGCATCATTTCATACCAGCCCGTTGCTCCAATTACTACATTTTTGCCGTGTGCAGCCAGAGTCCGCACGTTATCATAGACGGCGCTCGCTGTAGAAAAATCAATTGCCACATCAAAGTCGCAGTTGCTGCTGATGCTGAGCGGATTATCTATATCAAAAGTAGCGCATATCTCAAATCCGTCTTTTTTAGCGGCTTTTTCGATTTCTTTTCCCATTGTGCCATAGCCAATTATGGCGATTTTAGGCAGTTCGTTGGACATTGTCATCTCCTTCATTTAATATCTATATTATATGATTCCCTTGCCAAATCGAGAGCTAAAAAACGTGTCGTTAAAATCTTTTCTTGTCCTTTGGGACATTTCCTGCTTGTGGAAAGATTCATCTATCACGCTTATATCCGCATGGTATCCTACCGCAATCACCGACATCGGAGTAAATCCCTGCGGCACAGCGAGTTTTTCAATTATTTTATTTGCATCGAAGCCACCCATTTGGTGAGCCATAAGCCCTTGGTGCTTGGCTTCCAGACATATACTCATTGCTGCGGCGCCTGTATCGTATTGCCCCCATCTGTTTTCCTGTCCGCCTCTCGAGAAAGTATCGCTTGCAATTACGGATATCAATATGGGAGCTGTTTGCGCCCAAAGTTGATTTCGCTCATCAAGGCAGCTTAGCAAATCGCTGTAAGCAGCGGCATCGTTATATTTGTCGCAGATGATAAATCTCCACGGCTGGTCATTTACGCAAGACGGCGACCATCGAGCCGCTTCGCAAAGCGACATTACTTGGTCGTGGCTTACTTGTTTATTTATATCAAAAGATCTCGGGCTCCATCTAAAACGAGCGAACTCGTTAATGTTATAATTTGTTGTTGCTGGTTTATCTATCATTATCTATACCTTATATTTGTTGGATAAAAAAACTGCTTTATAAACGTGAATTAAGAGATATTATTATTTTACACGACATTATCAAAGGGCAAGTTAAGAAAAATTAATTTATAATAATTTTATTAATAATAATGATTTCTTTAATTTGCATATTATATAACTTACAAGGATTTTTATGCCTTTAGCAAAAAATTGGACAAAAGAGTCAATTTTGAAACTTTCGATGTATAGGGGATTGACTTACTCCGTTCAAAAAAGAATTATCGAAACTCACGATTCTATTGAACATCTATTTGCAGAGCCACCCGAATGGCTGCAGCCTAAGCTCAACCCAAATATAATATTAGCTGATAATATAAATATCGACAGGCAATTGGAAGAAAATTTAGAGTTGATGGAAGCTAATTCCATAAATTTCGTTTGCTATCAAGATGACGAATATCCGCAAAATCTTAAATTGATAGAGCAGTCGCCAACTATTCTTTATTATAAGGGCAGCTTGGATAAGCAGGGAGCGGACTATATTTCAGTTGTCGGTACGCGCAAATGTTCTGTTTATGGGCGATTGACAACGGAGAGAATCGTCTCTGAACTCGCTTCGCAAGGCATAATAATCGTATCGGGCTTAGCTTATGGGATAGACGCGGCTGCCCACCAAACCACGATTAAGAGCGGAGGCAGGACTTATGCAGTGATAGCCAGCGGAATAGATGAAATTTCTCCTTCGACTTCTGAAAAACTCGCAGATGAAATTATAGAGCATCAAGGAGCTATTATATCAGAA
>JAKIZN010000076.1 GCA_022708005.1 Bacteroidota bacterium
CTCTCTGTTCATCTTGTCAAAAAAGGCGAATCGCTTAGCTCCATTGCCCAGCAATACAACGTAACGGAAAGCCAACTGCGTGCATGGAATAAAAATGATATTAAAGGCGATGTAGTTATCGCTGGTTCGAGAATAAAAGTGCAAGATAATGCGGGTAGCTCGAAAGGCTCGGCATCAACAAAGTCAAAGGACAAAGCAGTTTATTACAAAATAAAGGCGGGCGACACGCTCGGCTCTATTGCTCGAAAGTATGGCGTTTCAGTTAATGAGATAAAAAAAGCAAACAAAAATATATCAGAAACTCGCTTGCAAATAGGGCAAAGTATTCGGATAAAGTAACGCTGATTTGACTTTAAGGGGGCTGTCTCATAAGGTGGCAGATGAGAGCGTCCGTGTTTTCCAGATGCCCTACAACCTCGAAGGTGTAGGACATCTTAAAGCCAAATTGTAACGAACCCGAAGGGTTCAAATGTTTGTAGTAATGAATAATTAGCGGTTTATACGACACTGTATGGGTCGCATTATGTATGTAATTTTATTTTCTACAAACATCAAATCCCTTCGGGATTAAGCCCAAATAATGCAATAGCAACCTTTTGAGACAGCCCCTATTCTTTCTGGGGCTATCTCATAAGGGTAAAAAACAACATTTTATGTCATATTGAACGAAGTGAAACATCCAGATATATCAATGACTAACAAAAAAAAGATAGATCCTTCACTTTGTCCAGAACGACACTTTTGATACAGCCACTGGTGGTTGAGTTCAAAATTTCTAATACATTATGGAATAAAAAAACGTCGTAGAGACGCAAAATTTTGCGTCTCTACAAAAAACATAGTATTAATCCAAATAATGCAATAGAAACTTTCCCATTGTCTATTCGCTGTTCTCCAGATGTCCTACACCTCGAAGGTGTAGGACATCTTAAAACCTAACATTTTCTTACAGATACACAGTCAGTTATAGTTCCTAATGAATTATTTGGAATTAAGTATTCGAGTGAATAGACAAGGAGGCATGCCTCCTTGCCTAAAGACCTAATCAGTTAGAATTTCTATTGAATTATTTGGATTTAATCATTTCCTTACATAAATCGGATAGAACTCAAAAGAGCCATCGGAAAACTCAAGCCTGATGTAATATATACCATTTGCAACTGGGGTGCCGTCTGGCATTTTCCCGTCCCAAAAATCACAATATGCTATATTAGGCACACGTGGAGCAGAATTTTGCAACTCTTTTATCATCCTATTGCTTTGGTCGTATATTCTAATAGTAACATTTGTTTCACGCGGAACGGTATAAACCATCTCCATAGTTTGGTAATAATTCATCGGATTGGGCGATACTTGCTTGATATATTTAGGCTGATAGTTCGCTATCAGAGTATCTGTGCGAATGCAAGAGCCTACTCCACAGAACCTCAGCATTATCGTATCCGGTGCGCTCAGCGGCACATCCCAACTGTATCGCTCATCGCTACTTGCAAAGCTGGCGAGTTCGGTGAACGAAAGCCCAAAGTCAAACGACGCCAATAGCAATACGGAATCTGCAGGAAAAAGCATTTTGCCGCTATCCCATCGGAAATTTAGCGTAGCGCAAGAGCCAGTGCAAGAATCCCATTGCACAGGGAATGGCGCCGGGCGAACCGATATAGTAAAAACATTAGTAGAATCTACGTAATCTCCGATAACTGCCAATACTCTCGATAATATTTTATTATCTTTTATTGGCTCAAAGCAATCAAAATTGTCCATACAAGGGAGTTTAGAAAGCACAGAAAAACTATGGTCTTCATTTACCAAGCCACCGCTAATAGTTTCCCACGACTCGCCATCGAGCGTATATTGAAATACAACGGAGTCAGCACAATATGCATCGCCATTAAGATAAATCTCCGAGCCGCTATAAAATGTTCGGGCTGCCATATCTGGAATATCTACCCAAGGTCTATTGAAGCGAAGCACAGTGGTTGTATCAAAATTTCTGTTCGGATTAGATGCCGCAGCAATTATAAAAAATCCTTCTTTTCCGACCAACCTCTCGCCAACAACATATTTAAATACTTCTTCGCTGCCACTATTCGGTATATCAGTAGTTAGCGTATCGATATCAGTCGGTACGCCAGCAACGGTTTCGACAAATAGCAAATGCGCCTTGCCGGTGCTGGATAGGTTCGTCCATTTGAACAACACTGTATCGCCCGGGCAGTAATCAAGCGTAGGCGCGTTGTAATATCGCGGCTCTAACAGAGCAATTGTCTGCGGCAACGGAGTGCCAATTACATAAGTGCTATCAAATGTAGTTACAATCATTTCATTTCGCCCGTCGCCGTCCATATCGGCAATTGCAAGATTTGAAATTGTCTGATTTGGGAAATTCATTGTAAAAACGGTATCGAACGGCATACCCAAGCGAAATTCGACTGATTTATAATCGCGCATTCTCAACACAATAACTTCCGAGCCGTTGACTAAAAATATCTCTTCCTTGCCGTCGCGCAGCAAATCGCCATCAAAATCATTTACTGCGGCTACCCAACCGTTAATCCTCTGGCTTGCAATTGTATCAAATGGAAAAAGATATTCATCAGGAGGCGATGGCTTATCTATTTCTTGTCCGCTATTATATCGCAGAACAAATAGCTTGCTGCCGGCAAACGCAAACTCTTTCGACGATTGCGTAGCCACTATCTCATTGCCTCTATTATTTGGATAGTAAGGCGGCCAATCGTTGTTTGCGTTTCCGTCCACATTGCCTACTGCAATAGACCAATAATGATTGCGAGCGCCAGTAAAGCTCGGAGGCAAATATGGAGGCAAACTCATATCGTCAGGCGAAGTAAGCTGATTGCCCATTATATCAAAAAGGTGCAGACGTGCAGTGCCATCTGAACCATCTCTCCCATCATACTCTTCGATGACAAGCACAAAGACGCTATCGTCCGTTGCATTATCTTGAATATTTACGTACATTGGGCGAATTTTTGGGCGGCTGCCCTTTGCGAAATCCGATGCATCAATAAGCGGGAAGTCTTCGACTATATCGGAGTTAGATATATTTAAAGCGCACACGTAAGGCTTATTGGCTGCTGTAGCGCTAGAAGTTACATCATTCGGAATAATATCTTTGATTGAAGGAGTTGGATAGGTCGGCAGCATAATCAAGCTTGCGCCTTCGTACTTATTAGTTTGCGAAACTTGGCTAAAATTCACTTCGGGACCTAATGTAATCCTGCTGTTTTTATCATCTCCAATATCTGGCAAGGGAAAAGTTGATATAGTGTTACTAGTTCTAAATTGCGCTAATCCGCGTAAAAACGGTGGTTCTACAAAGTATGGATTGCCAATTTTAGGCTGAGCCATATTGAAAACAGCATATAATATAAACTCGTCGCCATCATTTCTTGCATATACAGGCTTAAGCGATGCGGAAACATTGGGATAGACAGCATTGTCCTTTAAATTCATTGAGAAACGTCTCAATATGTCTACTTTGCCAGTCTCATGATTATATCCAACTATAAAAGCTACCGCCAAGCTATCCTCACGCTCAGCTTCTATAGTTTCTAATCCTAATACAAGCGTAGGCGAAGCAAATGGGAAACCGGGTGCGCGGAAACTTGTATCTAACAAAGCCGATACGCCCACAACGCCATTTAAAGCATCTGGAAGTTTTGTAACTGATACAGTTTTGCCCTTGCCGTCGATAATCACAAGGCGATCCCCTACCACTGCTGCCATTTCATTCGGAGCGAACGGGAAATTGCTAAATATTTTATCATTTGCAACGATATTGCCTATCAGTGGCTGCACATGCCCAGAAATCAATGGAGTTGACCACTTCACTTTTAATGAATCAAAGAACTGCCTACCAGACCGCAATTCGACCTGCCGAGTTCCTTCGGAATTGCCCTGAGGATACAGCCAGTTAGCCGGACTTGAATTATATTGTGCTGAAGCTGGCGAAAATTGTACAATTATCAATAAAAATAAGAAAATTGACAATTTTATTATGCCACGCATCTTTCTAATATTCGCTAAATTTCGCAGATAAACAGACATTTATCAACCCTACACTCTTGTTTTTAGTATTATATCACTAAAAACATTAGCATAAATCAAGCCAATTTTGTATAAACTCAAATAATGCAGAAGAAACTCTAGCTGACTATAATAATAGATGTCCTACACCTCGAAGGGTAGGACATCTTAAAGGCAAATTGTAACGAACCCGAAGGGTTCAAATGTTTGTAGTAATAAATAATTAGCGGTTTATACGACCCTGTAGGATTCGCATTATGTATGTAATTTTATTTTCTACAAACATCAAATCCCTTCGGGATTAAACCCAAATTATTCCATTTTATAAAAATTAGGGCAACTAAGCAAAAATTGCGCAAAACAAAAAATATTAAGCAGACTGTTTTTTCTTTTAATTTTAAATTCAAATTGTTATATTGCTATATAATTTTGCAAAATTATTTTACGGAATAATTATGATTAATTTTGAAGCATTTTTTAAGTTAAGTTATGGTCTATATGTCGTCGCTGCGGGCGATAAGTCTTCGGGCAACGCGTATATAGCAAACACCGCATTCCAAGTAACCGCAGAGCCGCCGCAAATCGCTATCTGCTGCAATAAGGACAACTACACTTCCGGCTTTATCCAAAAGTCGAAGCAATTTTCAATATCAATTTTAGAAGAGAATGCGTCATCGGATACAATTGGCAAATTTGGTTTCAAATCGGGCAAAGATACAAATAAGTTTGAAGGCTCGAACGTGATTTATGGCGAAACTGGTTGCCCAATTGTCTTAGATGATTCTATTGCCTATTTAGAGTGCGAACTTGTTAGCACGCATGATGTTGGCACACACACAATCTTTATCGGCAAAATTAAAAATGCCGAACTGCTGAATGCCGACAAAGAACCTATAACTTACGCAAACTACCGGCGCATCCGCAAAGGACTTGCTCCGAAGAACGCTCCAACTTATGTAGATAAGTCTAAAATAACTCAACCCAGCACCAAAACAGACTTCGCTAAATACAAATGCAACGTATGCGGGTATGTTTATGATGAGAGCGAATCGGGAGTAAAGTTCGGCGATTTGCCAGCAGACTGGCATTGCCCCGTTTGCGGAGCCGATAAAGAAGAATTTTCACTTGTTCAATAATTATAACAAAGGAAGCATAATGGAAAAGTCATTAAAAGGCACAAAAACAGAACAAAATTTATTAAAATCATTTGCAGGGGAGTCGCAAGCAAGAACTCGCTATGAATTTTTTGCTAAAGTGGCAAAAAAAGAAGGCTACGAGCAAATTGCTGCAATATTTCAAGAAACTGCTAATCAAGAAAAAGAGCACGCCAAAAGATTTTTCAAATTTTTGGAAGGCGGCATGACCGAAATCACAGCTACTTATCCAGCTGGAGTTATCGGGACAACTATGGAAAACCTGAAAGCTGCTGCCGAAGGCGAAAATGAAGAGTGGACAGAACTTTACCCAACATTCGCCGAAATAGCAAAAGAAGAAGGCTTTCCAGAAATATCGGCTGCTTTTAAATTAATTGCAAAGGTAGAAGCCGAGCACGAAAAAAGATATTTGAAGCTATTGCAAAATCTATCGGAAGACAAAGTATTTATGAAAGACGGCAAAGTTTGGTGGTATTGCCGCAATTGTGGCTATACTTATGAGTCAGTCAAAGCATTAGAGACTTGCCCTGCTTGCTTGCATCCGCAATCATTTATGGAGCTAAAGGCTGAAAATTATTAATTTAAATAATTCAATCGGGACTTTAGTTGACTATGTCTTTATGCAAGTGGGCTATCTCATAAGGTGACAGATGAGAGCGTCCGTGTTTTCCAGATGTCCTACACCTCGAAGGTGTAGGACATCTTAAAGCCAAATTGTAACGAACCCAAAGGGTTCAAATGTTTGTAGTAATGAACAATCGGAGATTTATACGACTCCGTAGGAGTCGCATTGGGTTATGCAATCTTATTTTCTACAAACATCAAATCCCTTCGGGATTAAACCCAAATAATGCATTAGCAACCTTTTGAGACAGCCCCTTGTCTATCAGCTCGGATACTTACCTCTTTTGCTCGCAAAAGTTAAAAATAGATGTCCTACACCTCGAAGGTGTAGGACATCTTAAAGCCTATAAGCCTTTACTTCCGGATATGCAATCAGTTAGAGTTCTTTCTGCATCATTTAGTCTCAATCAGCCAGAGCGCTGTCTTGCCTAAAATGCTTTTTAGGAGTTTCGAGAAATAATACTCTGCCGTTCTCATCTTGCACTGCAGCCCACTTTTCTATATCAAACTCTATGGCAAATACCCCGCAAGTTGGGATATTATCAATATAATCGCCAGAGAAATAGGAATAAAGCGAAGTTATATCTGGATTATGCCCAAAAATCATAACGGTATTAAACTTGTCGGGTAAATTTGATATGAATTTAGCCAAGTACCGCATATCGCCATTATAAATATTTTTTTCAAAGCGAATTTCTGTTTCAGGAATCGCAAAAGCCTGAGCAAAATATTTGCAGGTTGTGGCTGCGCGCATAGCTGGCGATGAATAAATTATATCGGGCTTCTCGATTAACTTCGAGACGACTGCCGCTAAATGTGCGGCGTCTCTATGCCCTCTTTCGTTAAGCGGACGCTCAAAATCTGTAATATCGGGATTGTCCCAACTTGACTTTGCGTGTCTTGCTAATATTAATTTTTTCATTTATTCTTAATTATTTTTCTTCAACTTGATTAAAAATTGCTTTCTCGCTTTCTAATATTTTTAGAACTTTTTCTGCTTCTTCTGGCTGGTTTTTCTTCCTATAGCTGTGCATCAATATATTAGCCATATCTTCCCGCACCCTACTTCTTTGATTAGCATCTTTTATTTGATGCCAAGCGCGTTGCTCAAAGTAGACTTTCAAAGTGTTGATGGCGCGAGTAGGATTTTTAGCCGTATCGGATGCTGCTTTTGTAATAGAATTTCCAAGCAGCCTTTCAGGATTAGCATGCTTCGATGGTTGCTCGCGTCCGCTATCTATTTG
>JAKIZN010000077.1 GCA_022708005.1 Bacteroidota bacterium
ATCTGTGGCATTGGAACGATCCGCTGATTATGACCAACCAAAGAAATAGATGGAAAACCGACAAAGATAAATACAACCTTTGCCTATATAATACAGAAAAAAACAGCATAATTGCCCTTGGCGACTCTTTAATTACGTCAGTTGTGAAAGCAAACAATACACAATTTACTTTGGCATATAGCGATACTCCATATTTAAAAGAGAAAACTTGGTATGGAGATGTTTATGACTTATATTCAATTAATTTGCAAACTGGCGAAAAGCGTTTAATCGAAAAACGAATTGAAGAAACTGCAAGCCTTTCGCCCGACGGGAAATTTATTCTCTATTTTGCCAACAAAAACTGGTTCGCTTTTAATAATATTACCGGCAGCAAAACTAATTTAACCGAAAATCTTGAGACAAGCTTTCTTACGATGGATTTTGATTTGCCTATGACCGTGCCAAGCAATGGATTTGCAGGCTGGCTCGAAAAGGGCAATCAATTCTTAGTTTATGATAATTATGATATTTGGAAATTCGACGTAGAAAACTCCAAAGCTACTAATATCACAAACTTTTACGGCAAAAACAATAAAATCACGATGCGAGTGAAAAAAATCGATAGAAAGAAAGAATACTTTAAAGACGATGATATTTTAGCGATGGAAGGCTATAATAACTATACGAAAGTTCAAGGTATTTATACGTTTAACTTGGCTAATTCTACACTTTCGACAAATTTACTTTTAGATAGAAAAAAATATACAGCTTTAATAAAACCAGAATTTTCCGAAAAAATACTATTCACTCGCGAAAACTATGAAGAATTTCCAGACTTTTGGATAAGCGATAATGCTAATTTTTCTAATGTAAGGAAAATCACCGACGCAAATCCAGAAATTGCTGATTACGAATGGGGCACAACCGAGCTTGTCCGTTGGGCAAATTCTCGCGGCGACTCTTTAGATGGTTATATTATTAAACCTTACGGATATAACCCTAAAAAGCGTTATCCCATTTATGTTTACTATTACGAAAGATTTTCCGATAGAACATATAATTTCTCTGCGCCGATGATAAACCACAGACCTATCACGCAAATATATAACTCAGGCGGATATATAATGTTTCTGCCAGATATTAAATACTATATCGGCAATCCCGGCTATGATGCATTAGATGCAATTATGACTGGCTCTAAATATTTGATAGATAAAGGCATAGCAGATTCCACTAAATTCTGTATACAAGGGCACTCTTGGAGTGGCTATCAAACTGCGTTCATTGCAACACAAACAGATTTTTTCAAAGCGGCTTGCGCAGGCGCTCCCGTTGGCAATATGACAAGTGCTTATGGGCAAATTAGGTTGGAGTCTGGGCTGACTCGTCAATTCCAATACGAAGCTCAGCAAAGCAGAATTGGCGGTAAACTCTGGGATTCATTAGATAATTATATTAGAAATTCTCCAATTTTTAACGTAAATAAAGCAAATACACCGCTATTAATAATGTTTGGCGATATAGATGAAGCTGTGCCGTGGCAGCAAGGTATCGAGCTTTATATGTCTTATCGCAGGCTTGGCAAAAATGCTGTTTTCTTACAATATGGAAATGAGCCACATCACCCAAGGCGATACCAAAATAAATTAGATTACGCACAAAAGATGAAAGAATTTTTCGATCATTACGTGCTTGGTAAGCCTGCTAAGGATTGGATGATTCATGGAATACCATATAAAGGGAAATAATTTTTATTTGACTGAAAAAATATTTGGTTGTCAATCGAAAATATTGTATTTTTGTATTCCTTATGATTGACAATCGAGGAGAGGTGGCCGAGTGGCTGAAGGCACCGGTTTGCTAAACCGACGTAGGGGTTACACTCTACCGCGAGTTCGAATCTCGCCCTCTCCGCAAACTTTAACGGCAACTGTTTTTATGCAAAACAGTTGCCGTTTTGATTTTTTGGGGTATGCCCGAGATAAATTGCAAAAAAATAGCGAGAGTAAAAATTGGCGGCTTGCAGAACAAAATATCCTTAAGAATCAAATTGTTTCATCTTGTCGATAAATTTTTGCATTAATAGCTTGAACGCAATTCCTGCAATGATAACAAAAAATCCACCTATGAGTATCATAAGCTCCTTTGTCAGAAAATACGCTATAATAAAGGCTATTCCACCTAATACATTAGATATGAGAATCACCCAAACTGCAACATTAAGTTTTTCGGAAATCTTCTTCACTTCATTTTCCTTGCATTATTTCGAAAAATAGCAACAAATCGCCTGTGCTCATCAAAGTTTTTTGCAAAATTATGTCTACCGCTACCGTCGCCAACCGCTACAAAGAACAAATAGTTGTGTCTTTCGTAATTAAATACTGCTTTAATTGAGCTTGTGCTTGGCGAATTAATTGGTCCAGGCGGCAGCCCCGAATATTTGTATGTGTTATACGGGCTGTCGGCATTAAGGTCAGAGTATAGCAACCTCTTTTTGATGCCCAAAGCATATTGCACAGTTGGGTCGGCTTGCAATGGCATTTTTCTATTTAAGCGATTGATATAAACTCCAGCTATGCGAGGTCTTTCGTCTGCAATCGGAGATTCTGCCTCTACAATTGAAGCTAATGTCATAACTTCATGCCTATCCAAATTGTTGGGCATCGCCATTGCGGCAAACTTTTCGTTCCAAATTTTTTCATTTGCATCGAGCAAAACGTCTAAAGCTGCTGCTGCGGGAGTATCCATATCGAATAAATAAGTAGCGGGGTGCAAATATCCCTCAACGCTTTTGGCTTTAATTCCCCTTGCCGCGAGCAAAGAATCCGATACGCATAATTGGGCAAAGCCGGCAGAATCTATTTGCAATTTTCGGCTTAATATAGATGCAAACCGCTGATATGAAATGCCTTCGGGAAACGTTATTCGCTTATTATATAAGTATTGCCCTGTAAATAATGCTTTTAGAATATCGATATTCGGCATATTTTGCGGCAGCTTATGCAATCCAGCTTTAATAGTAGCCTTGTGTTTGGAGTTCGCATATTTAGCGACTAACATAAACAACCATTTAGGGCGAAGCGCCCCGCTTTTGTTCATTATAGATATACTTTGCGATACAGTCGCCCCGCTCGATATTTTCACTTTAATAAATTGGCTGTCGATTGGGCTGCTATATAGCGAATAGGCAATATATGCGGAAACTATTAGCACGATTGAAGATATTATCGCAAATATCAATTTTAGCGAGAGCATTTCTTTGCTTTTCAATTGCTTCCTTTTTTTCATAAAGTATCGGATTGCTCCAAGCCATATTCATTAATTTTCCTATATAAGGTTCTCTCGCTAATGCCCAATGCAAATGCGGCTTGCCGGCGATTATTATCGAATCTCTTTAGAGCTTTAATAATCATTATTTTTTCTATTTCATCGAGCGATTGAATTTCATCATCGAATGCTTGAGAGGCGCTTGCTTTGCTATTATAGTGATTAACCGTAGCACCAATTTCTCCTACTTCGCCATATAAAGCATCTAAATCATTTGCAATCTTGCCGAGAAACCTTTTTATATCTGCAATATCGTTTTTAATATCAAGCAAAGTCCGAAATATCAGAGCCGAATCAGCTTCAAATTCTTCCTTGCTTTGCAAACTAACAATGGAACTGCTATTGGGTATCTCTCTCGACTTATATTCTGGCAAAGCAGGAGGTATATATTTTAGCAACATTTCTGGAGTAATAAAAGCTCCTTTTTCAATCGTAACTATCGTATCTATCAAATTTTTAAGCTCGCGGATATTTCCTTGCCAAGGCAAAGATTTTAGCACTGTAATTGCATCACTCGAAATACCTTCAAATCTTACCTTTAGCTTTTCTGTGATTTTTTCGCCGAAGTAATCAACTAACAGCGGAATATCTTGCAAATGCGACCTAAGCGGAGGCAATTTAATTTGCACAGAGTTAAGTCGGAAGAATAAGTCCTGCCTGAAATTGCCCATTGCAACTTCATCTTCAAGGCTACGATTGGTTGCTGCAATCACTCTTACGTCAACTTTTCTAATATCGGAAGAGCCGAGCCGAGAAAACTCGCCAGACTCCAGCACTCGCAATAATTTAACTTGCGTGCCGATTGGCATTTCGCCAATTTCATCAAGAAATATTGTGCCTTTGTCAGCAGTCTCAAAAAAGCCTTTTCTAAGCTCGACGGAGCTTGTATACGCTCCTTTTTCGCTACCGAAAAGCTCTGCTTCGAGCAAAGTTTCTGGAATTGCAGCGCAATTAACGCTGATAAGTGGGTATTTTTTGCGGTTGCTTAAGCCGTGTATAGCATTGGCGAACACTTCTTTGCCTGTGCCAGTCTCGCCAGTTATAAGGACGGTCAAATCAGTTGGCGAAACCATTTCGAGAGCTTCCACAGCTTTTTGAATTTCGGGCGAATCCCCTATGATGCCATAGCGGAGCTGCAATAAATGCCTAAAACTTCTGTGTATTGTTTGCCTTTGCATTTTAATTCCTAAATTTTCTGCTCCACTCTTCCCAGCCATTTTCGTATAGGAACACCTTAGTAAAGCCCAAGCCAGATGTTAGCATTTTTGCTAACTCATGGCTTAAATCGCAAGTGCCTCCGTCGCAATATACCACAATAGTTTTATCTCGTGGCAAAGATATTAGCTTCGGCATAAGCACACCTTCGTCTTCATACGGATATAAATTTATTGCATTTGGTATATGCGATTTCTCGTAATCCTCGGCAGTCCTTGCATCAACAATTAGAAATAATGGCGAATTTATTATCCGCTTCATTTGGTCAAACGATACAATTTTAAACTCATTTGGTGCGGTATTGTCCGTTGTAATTGCTTCGCTTACTTTCGTGTCAGTGCTTTGATTTTCAGCTATTGGCTCGCTTTCCGTCGCTTTTGCTGTATCAACTGCAATTGCCTTGGCAATGGTGTCTCTCGTATCAGTGCTATCTATGCTATGCTGAATTTCATTAGCGAAAAGTATAGAATCGGACACCATTAGTTCGGATTTATCGCGCGGGATAAAATCAACTCCATTGGGATTAAAATAGTTATAGACAATTGCAACGGCAATGCTCAAAATTAAAATAATTATTACTTCTTGCGACAACTTTTTGTTGAACATCTGCTAAAAACCTCTTAGTTTCTTCAAAAAGTTGTAGGCGGAATTTATCTCTTGTGTTTTCTTTTCTGCCAATTCTTTTAGTTCGTCGCCAAGATTAGCAACTCTATCTGGATGATATTCTTTAATGATTTTCAGATATGCAGCTTTTATTTCTTCGTTGCTTGCCTGCGGCGAGACTTTTAGAATAGAGCAGGCTTGGGATTCGCTCATTTGGCTGCTGGGCTGGTTCCCACTTTTTTGTTTGCTCTGAGAACCACTTCCGCTATTGCTTTTTTTTAGCTCTTCGAATGCTTTTAGCAAGTCATCATTTTCATCGGATAGCGGCGAAAAAGACAAGTCATCTTTTGCCCCGAGTTCAGATTTTATTAATCGCCCTAATCTATCTAAAATTTGCCCCATAACTTCACTTTTTACATTTAAGAATTGATTTTAAATTTCAACTTTCCGACAAATATTTTATTGCATAGCCGCTTAAAAATACTAAATCGACAAGCGACTTTCAACTGCATCTTTCTGCTTATATTTAACGTATGACGAAGCAATTAATGCAATATTTAAGTTATACCGTAATTTTGCAAGTTATTGCTCTTGCTATAAATAATTAACAAGTGCGCCAAACAATTTTTAGCGAAAAACAGTCAAATTTTGCTATATTTGTATAAATTTTGTTTATCACTAAATTTATAAATATCTTATGGCAAAGATTATTGAAGGCATTTTCGAGGCAAAGGGCAAAAAGTTTGCGATAGTTGTGTCCCGTTGGAATCAATTCATTGTTTCTAAAATGTTAGACGGAGCGATTGACGCTTTGAAAAGAAACAATGTGAATGATGATGATATTTCAATAGCTTACGTTCCCGGTGCGTTTGAAATACCGCTTGTGGTTAAAAAATTTGCTACGTCTGGCAAATACGATGCAGTTATAGCAATCGGCGCCGTTATTCGTGGCTCTACTCCGCATTTTGACTATATCGCTTCGGAAGTTACTAAAGGCATAGCCCATACGGCTCTTGAAACTGCGGTGCCTTGCATTTTCGGCGTGCTTACTACAGATTCGATAGAGCAGGCTATAGAGCGGGCTGGCTCGAAGTCTGGCAATAAAGGCTTCGAAGCTGCTATGTCGGCTATAGAAATGGTCTCTTTGCTCGAAAATCCAGCGTTTTAGCAGTTTAAGACGCCAAAATATTGGAAAGCACAAAGTAAAGTCATCGTATTAAGTCATTGTAAGGTAGCTTTATGCTAAATAAGCTGATTTGCTCGGTTTTCGCTTTTTTATCTATCGCATATTTTGCGAATTGTAGCGAGCAATTTCAAATAACCGATTGGAAATTATACACCTCTTTTCATAACGTTACCATTTCAGATGTTGATAACGCGGGCAGAATCTGGTGTGGCACAACCGGTGGCTTGTTTATTTATGATAGAGCGGAAAATAGTAGCAAATTACTTAACTCACTTAACGGATTGCTAAATAATGAAGTATCTTACGTTTTCTGCGATAGCTCATCAAATCTCACTTTTGTCGGGCTGGCAGATGGCACGCTTGAAATCTTCGATTCAGAGCTAAATATATCACATATTACAAGCATTAGAGACGCTAATTTTGCTAACTCGCGGATAACGAAAATCAGCTCCATCGGCAATACGCTGTTTATTTCCGGCGGATTTGGCATAGCAACCTTCGATATTCTCAATAAAATATTTATTTCGACAATAGCAAAAATTTCTAATTGGAATAAAAACCAAATAGTTAACGATTTTTATTTTTACGACAATAAAATTTGGGCTGCTTCTGATGCTGGAATAGCTCGCTGTAATCTAAATTCATTGCTCGAAGTTCCTTATAATTGGACAACTTACTCTGCTCATAATGGACTTATTCAAACAAATATAAGGTCGATTGCAAGCTATGGCGG
>JAKIZN010000078.1 GCA_022708005.1 Bacteroidota bacterium
TAGTTCTTACTACTGCATATAGATTAAATGACGTAAAAATGACTATAAATGGCAATCTTGAAGATAAGCCTCTGCAAAGCCGCCACAAGGGCTTTTTCAATGCTATGTATGACACCCGCACAAGCGGCTGGAACTTTGATTTAACATTAGAATACAATGGCGGCGGGCGATTGCCTAATACCGAAGCAAATCCCGAAGGGCTACGCTTGAAAAAAGAATTTCCAGACTTTGTAGTTATGAATGCTCAAATAACAAAGAAATTCAAAAACTGGGATATTTATATCGGTGGCGAAAACTTAACTGGATTTATTCAGAAAAATCCAATATTAGACGCAGAATCTCCATTCAGCAACTATTTCGATAGTTCGATGATATGGGGACCCATTTTTGGCAGAATGTTTTATGCTGGAATTAGGGTGAACTTCGATTAAGCCCAAAATAATTCAATAGAAGCCTTTCGTTTGCATATTAGCTGTTTTCCAGATGTCCTACACCTTCGAGGTGTAGGACATCTTAAAATCTAATCTTTCCTTCCTGATACACATTCAATTAAAGTCCCTAATGAATTATTTGGAATTATTTGATTTTAAACCTAAATTAAGAATACGCTTATTCGTCATAATTAAGATTGAATAAGTAATAGGAGGTAGAATGAAATTCCGACTGCTAAGCTTATGCGTGTTGCTCTTGTTTAATGCAAGCGCATATTCGGCAGATAGCGAAATACTGCGAACCGCTCTAAAGAAAGAAATGACGCGGACTTTGGATAAATTAAGCGAGCAAAAATTGCCACCATATTTCATTTCTTTTTTCACTACGGAAACGCAAATAACATCAATGCGAGCATCTTTTGGGAAAATACGAGCTAATCAAACTGAAACCAATAGGCTGCTTGATGTGGATTTGAGAGTTGGCAATTATAAATTTGATAATACGCATATCATACGGGGCAATCCGCTAAGTTTTTCCAGTTCTGTTAGCAAAATATCTCTACCTATCGAAGATGATGAGATAGCAATCAGAAGTACTGTTTGGTATGCAGCCGATAAAGTCTATAAAGCCGCTATCGAACGATACGAAAAGGCACAGACAAATCAAGCAGTTAAAGTTACCGAAGAAGATACATCAGACGACTTTTCAAAAGAAAAGCCTGTGGTAGACATCAAGCAATGGAAAAAATTGGCTATCGGCAGCACGCCTAACTCAGCCGACGGCAACGTCTTATATGTCGATACGGCAAAATGGGCGGGTATTGTGCGCAGGCTTTCATCTAAATTTAATAAACATAGCTGGTTGCTTGACGGCAGCATTTATTTCACGTTTGAAATAGACAATAAGCTAATACAGAACACGGAAGGCACAGAGGTGATGTTTGGCGAATCTTTTGCTCGGCTGTTCGTTATGCTAAAAGCTAAAGCCGAAGACGGCATGAGTTTGCCATTGCACCAATCATATTTTGCATTTCTGCCAGACGAACTGCCCAGCGAAGATGAAATAGGCAAAAAGATTGATGAAATGATAGAAACGCTGAACAAGCTCCGCTTAGCGCCATTGGCAGAAACTTATTCAGGTCCCGCAATACTTTCGGGCGAAGCGGCAGGCGTATTTTTCCATGAAATTTTTGGGCATAGAGTAGAAGGTCATCGCGAAAAAGACCCTAGCTCAAGTCAAACTTTTAAACAGTCTGTGGGCAAGCCAATTTTGCCCGATTTTATCAATGTAATTTTTGACCCAACAATAAATCGCTTAAAAGGCTATCCTATTTCTGGATATTACAAATACGACGACGAAGGAGTGCCAAGCAGAAAGGTAGAAACTGTGAAAAATGGTATTTTTGCCGATTTTTTAATGTCGAGAATTCCAATTGATAAGCATCCAAATTCTAATGGACATGGCAGAAAGCAAGTTGGCTATGCGGCTGTCTCTCGGCAGTCTAATTTAATTGTCGAAGCGACTAATTCTATTTCCTATAAAGAACTTAGAAATAAGTTGATAGAAGAAGCTAAAAAGCAAAATAAAGAATATGGACTATTTTTCGATAAAGTCTCTGGCGGATTTACTTTTACATCGAGAAACATACCGAACGCTTTCAACGTTACGCCAATTATTGTGTATAAAGTTTTCGTTGATGGACGCCCAGATGAGTTAGTGCGGGGAGTAGACTTAATTGGCACACCGCTAACGACATTCTCGCATGTTACTTACGCGGCAGACGACCTTGGCATATTCAATGGAGTATGCGGTGCTGAATCTGGCGGAGTGCCTGTTTCGGCATCGTCGCCAAGTTTATTAGTATCAAAAATTGAAGTACAAAAGAAAGCGAAATCGCAGGCTAAATTACCAATTTTAGAGGCTCCGCAAGATGAAGCAGTATCTCAATGAAATAGTGGAATATTATGAAGTCCAAAAATTCAAACAAAAAATTTTGCGAGTGCTTGTGGTCGTTTCAGCATTATTCCCGCTTTTCTTTTTTCTCTATGGCATTTACGCTCAAACTGTGCTAAAAATTCCCTTTGGCAGCAAGCCACTCTCCGACAACGGCTTGCTCATCGCCACTGCAACTGCATTTTTATTTGCAGTTGCTATTTTATACCTATTTTTCGCCAGCAAGTTAGAAACGGTTATCACTGCTTCTGGCTTGCACGTTAGGCTATACCCCTTTATGAAGTTCAAAACTATCAAGTTCGATAGTATTAAGCAATATAAAATACGCCAATATAAGCCCATACTTGAGTACGGAGGCTGGGGGATTAGAATTAGCCATGCTGGCAGAGCATTCAACGTCTCCGGAAATATCGGTCTCCAACTTTACCTCAAAGATGGCTCTAAAATACTGATTGGAACAAGCAATCCCGACGAACTTCACAGCGTCTTTTCAAGATTTTGTATTATCAAACAGGAACAATAAGTGAAAAAGCTATTAATTTTAATTCTAATTTGCGTTTCAACTTTCCAACATTTGCAAGCTAACGAGCGGATAATGCAAGCTATGAAAGATGAGCTTGCTCGCTCTATGAAAGAGTTAAAACTTGACGGTTTGAACAAGCCGTATTATATTGAATATAAACTTGAATTATCGAATAATTTTAACGTTACGTCAATCTACGGCAAGCTCGTTAATCGGAGCAATACGCCAATTGCCAAATTGACTGTTGGCGTAAGAGTTGGCGATTATAAATTTGATAACACTAATTATTTAGATTTCGGGCTTAGTTTATTTGGTAGTGGTGACGACGAAGAGCCTTTTTTAAATCGACGCGTGCCAATCGAACTCGACTATTTCACTTTAAGGCGAGAGCTTTGGCTCGCAACCGATGCGGCTTATAAGCAAACTTCGGAGGTATATTCCAAAAAAGAAGCGTCGCTAAAAAATAAAGTGCGAAAAGACACCACTCATGATTTTTTGAAAATCGCACCGAGCAAATCGATTGACACCAGCGTATCATACACATTTAATGCTGATTATTTAGAAAATGTAGCTAATACGCTATCGGCTGTATTCGCTAATTTCCCAGAAATACAAGTATCAAACTCTACTATAGAATTTACCGAAGAGACTGCATTTTACTACAATAGCGAAGGAATGGAATATATCAAAAAAGATATATTCACGGGAGTAGAAGCATCAGCTTCCACTCAAGCCGAAGACGGCATGACGATAGCCGATTACTATTCCGCGTACTCGAAAGACCCTGCTAATTTGCCGTCGCTCGACTCAATGAAATCAGCCGTTGAAAAAGTAGCGAGAAATATCTCTAAATCGCAGAAAGCCGATGCTCTCGACGAGCCTTATTCAGGTCCCGTTATTTTTGCAGGGCAAGCCGCGGCTGAACTTATTGCTCAAGTATTTGCTCCAAACCTTGTCGCCCAAAGGAAAGCTACTACAGAAGGCGGCTATTTCTCTGATGATGAAAGGTTTACGGCATTTCAGAATAAAGTCGGTGGCAGAGTATTGCCCGAATTTATATCCGTTTTTGCAAAGCCAAACTCGAAGCAATACCAACATGTCCCATTAGTAGGCTGCTATGCTATTGATGACGACGGCATAAGACCGCAAGATTTGACATTAGTAGATGCTGGCTATTTGAAAACGCTGCTTTCGTCAAGAGTGCCAACTCGGAGAATCCGCGAAACCAATGGACATTGCCGCGGCGGTTCAGCAATGATAAGCAATATAATTTTTTCTGCAAACAAAAATCAACTTAGCGAGAGCGAGCTAAAAAAGCGGCTTTTGAAGCTGATTAAAGATAGAGAGCTGCCTTATGGCATTATAGTAAAGAAAATCCAGAATCAAAATATACTATTTTCATCGCTTTATAGCCTTACTTTAGGTAGCATTGATTTTTCTCGCGGAGCGGGCAAAATGAACGTAAATGAGGCATATAAAGTATTTCCAGATGGCAGAGAAGAACTTGTGCGAGGAGCTTTTTTGTCTGGAATTTCTGCACAGTCTTTCAAGGATATTATAAATGTTGGCAAAAGTCAATATGTTCTCAACTATTTAGCGCCATCGATTACATCATCGTTTATTTCGGGAGGCAAAGCGTATCTGCCCGCGAGCATAGTCGCATTTGATATGCTTTTTGAAGATGCCGAAGTTAAGACTCTCGAAGGCGATTTCACCAAGCCACCGTTTATAGAAAAGCCACTCGGCAGTAAGTAGTTTTGTTAATTATTAAAGTTTGAATTTAAAATATGAATTTCCTAAATCCATTGGTTTTAATAGGGCTTGTTGCGGCGACAATTCCAGTCTTGCTTCATTTGCTTAATCTTAGAAAGCTAAAGACAGTCGAATTTTCTTCGCTAAAGTTTTTAAAAGAGTTACAAAAAAGCAAAATTCGCCGACTAAAAATCAAGCAAATTATGCTGCTAATCGTAAGGACTTTATTAGTGATTTTTGCTGTGATTGCCTTCTCTCGCCCAATTATCGAAGGCTCTATACCGGGATTTGAGACATATTCAAAATCAAGCATAGTTATATTAATTGACAATTCTTTCAGCATGGACGTTTCCGACGAATACGGCAATCGATTTTCGCAAGCGAAGAAATCCGCAGAGCAAATACTAAACTCGCTCAAAGAAGGAGACGAAGCAGTTGTTATAGAAATGGCAAACCCGAAAATCAAGAGCAATTATGCGTTTTCAAGAAATCCAGAACTGATTAGGCAGCACTTAAACGAAATTAAAATTGAACATACTTCTGCTTCGTTAGATGCTTCGCTGAGAATTGCATCGGTTATGCTTGATAAAACAATGAATTTTTCTAAAGAAGTTTTTGTAATCACCGACGCACAAAAAAACATATTCAATACAGATGATTCGCTAAAATTTACGCATAAGCATACCGGCGTTTATTTGCTTCCGATTGGGCTTGCTTCAAAATCGGACTTCGAAAATTTGTCAATCGATTCTTTGGACATTGTAACTCGAATTTTTCAGCAAAACAAACCAGTAGAAATAAATGCAGTCGTTAGAAATCATTCTTCCAAAGATGTGAAAGGTGCGGTAATAAGCCTAACTTTCAATAGACAAAAAGTAGCTCAAAGGGCGTTCGATATTTTAGCAGGGCAAGCTAAAACCATCAGTATCGCAGCGCCATCGCAAATAACGGGAGCTATTGCTGCCACAGTTGAACTCGAAAATGACGCTCTCACATTCGACAATAAAAGGCATTTTGGCTTTATCATTCCCGATAAGCCTAAAGTGGCGCTTATTGGAAATGCTGAATCAAAAAGCTTTATTAATATCCTATTTTCCGCAGACGAAAATGCCTCACAAGTTAGCATAAATAGCTATAATCCATCTGACATTGCAGGGCTTGACTTATCTCGCTATGACTGCATAATGCTGACCTCCGGAGCATATAGTGCAAATGATGTTTCGAGAATGGTGCAGTATGCTAATCAGGGCGGTTCGATGATGATATTTGCAAATGAAGCTATGGAACCATCTGCCTTTGCGAACTTTATAGCTCAATTTGGCTTTACAAATTTATCTGCTAAAAATTACTCTTTGCAGCGTCCCGGCTCATTTACAAACTCGGATAAAGGGCATCCGCTATTCGAAGGCGTTTTCAAATTAGAAGCTACATCGACAGCCGAAAGTATCGAATCGCCTAAAATAATCAAGGCATACCCTGCATTAGGCGGTATTTCTCTCATTGAAATGACCGATGGCTATTTTCTTTCTGAATCGAAAGTTGGCGACGGAAAAGTCCTATACGTCGCAGTGCCTCCAAATATGGCATGGAGCAATTTCCCAGTAACAAGCCTATTCCCCGCTTTGCTCTATCGTTCTGTGTTCTATCTTTCTTCATCTGTGTCGCTCGGCTTAAATGCTGAACTTGGCAGCAAGGCTTCGGTAGTACTGCCAAAGAAATTTTCGGCAAATCCTAATTTTAAAATTATAGATCCATCGGGGAATGAAATCAACACGCAATTGCCGATATTGCCAAGCGGCGCTGTGCTGCCAACTGCCGATTGGAGCGAGCCCGGCGTATATTCCGTGTATAATGCCCAAAACAAGTTAGTATCCGTTATTTCGCTTAATGTGCCGATGAGCGAATCATTTGCACCGGGCAAAGATAAAGTTGGCATTGAAAGCGAATTTAGGGCAAGATTTCCAATTAGCAAAAATGTAACGGTATTCGACGATGTAAGCGAGACGGGCAGCGGAATAAAGCGAGCGAGGATTGGAACGGAGCTTTGGCAATTATTTTTACTATTAGCCATAATGTGTGCAATAGCCGAAATGATAATACAGAAGGCTTCCAAGCACGATATTTCAGGAGAATAATAATACCAAATAATGCAATAGAAACTCTAACTGACTGCGTATCCGTAAGGAAAAGTTAGGTTTTAAATAGGGGCTGTCTCATATGGTTTCTGATGCATTATTTGGGTTTAATCCCGAAGGGATTTGATGTTTGTAGAAAATAAAATCGCATAACCTAATGCGACCCCTACGGAGTCGTATAATTTTAACCTAATGCGACTCCTACGGAGTCGTATAATTTTAACCTAATGCGACTCCTACGGAG
>JAKIZN010000079.1 GCA_022708005.1 Bacteroidota bacterium
CCAATAATTAGCACTACTTCCATAGCTACTGGGGATAGTGCAAATAGGGCGCTATTTCTCGCGATGAGAAATATTCCAGCGGTAACCATTGTTGCCGCATGGATAAGCGCACTTACAGGCGTTGGACCTGCCATAGCATCGGGCAGCCAAACGGCAAGCGGAATTTGCGCTGACTTACCCGTGCAACCCAAGAATAGAAGTAAGGTAATTGCAGTTATAAGCGTGGTATCGAAATAAACATTTCTTCCTAAAAATGCGATTTCTGAAAGTTGAGTGTAGCTTAAAGTATTAAAATTAGTATAAATTAAAAACATAGCGATCAAAAAGCCGAAGTCGCCTATTCTATTGACAATAAATGCTTTATTGCCCGCGTCGCCAGTCCAAGTGATTCTTGTGCCTGCAAATTTTCTGTCATACCAAAAGCCAATTAGCAAATAGGAAGCAAGCCCGACGCCTTCCCAACCGAGAAAAGTGAGCAAAAAGTTATTTGCTAAAACGAGGTTTAGCATCATAAATATAAAGAGGTTCAAATAGGAAAAAAAGCGGTAAAAGCTTCTATCGCCGTGCATATAGCCGATAGAGTAGATATGTATTAAAAATCCTACTCCAGTAACCACCAGCGAGAATAAAATAGATAACTGATCTACTTGATATGACACGCTGACTGAAAAATCGCCGGCTGTTATCCATTTGAAAACATTTACAATCTGAGGCTTTGCAAGCCCTTTGCTGACTATTTCGAAGAAAATTACTGCGGAGATTATAAACGACAGCCCAACTGTTGAAGATGCTATCGTCCCTATTAACTTCTCATTTTTCAAGTACTTTCCGAATAATCCGATGACCAAAAATCCAATCAGCGGCAGCAGCGGAACAAATTGTATTAATTCGTACATACTAAGTCCTGATATATTTCAATTATTTTTTTGCAAATACAACTTGAATAACAACGAAAAAAGTTTGTTATTAGTTTTAATTAAATTTTTGTTTTTTTTTAGCATTTAGTAATAAACGCCAATTTTTTTGAATGCGATGGAGGCAAAAGCTAATTTATAGAAAGACTTACGTTGCTTCGGCTGCTGTTATGTGCAAGCGAGCCTTTGGGTGAAAGATGCAATATAGATGCTGTTATAACGTATTTTTTCGGTGCAATATGTTCGTTTTTAATAAGATAATTATCCATGAAAAATTTTATTTTTACTTTATGCGCAGCGTTCATTCTGTTCGCTGGCGCCGATGTGGCAAAATCGCATGAACTTACAGCAGGCGATACCGTTTTTGTTGAATTGGTATCGATTATTCCAGATGTGATTACCGATGTAAGATATGCCACTGAAAATAATTTTGCAAAAAAGGTGCTGTATCCTTCCGATAGAGTATTTCTCAGGAGAATTGTTGCCGATAGTCTGAAATCCGCGCAGGAAAAATTCAAAGAATTGGGCTATTATATGGTAGTATTTGATGGATATAGACCGCTATCAGTGCAATATCAAATGTGGGAAATAGTGCCAGATACCAACTATGTTGCAGATCCTAAAATAGGCTCGCGGCATAATCGAGGCGCCGCAGTGGATTTGACATTAATAGATAAAGAAGGTAATTTTGTCGATATGGGAACGGAGTTCGATGATTTTACAGAAAAAGCCAGCCCAAAATATAAAAAATTGCCCGACAATGTATTAAAAAATAGAGAAATGCTATCGAAGGTAATGCGTGAGTGCGGGTTCGAGCCATTCGATACGGAGTGGTGGCACTTCGATTTTTACTTATGGAAAAAGTTTTCTATATCAAATTTTGTTATAGAATAGCTTGCGGAAAAGCATGATTTATATTATAATTATCAAATCGTTATGAATTGTAGGGTGCTGTCTCATAAGCTAACAAGTGAGAGCGTTGGTATTTTCTAGATGTCCTACACCTTCCAAAGTGTTGGACATTTAGAAAATTATTTAAATTTATTTATAAATAATTTGTTTAGCCTTAAAGCACATTAAATACAGCTAAAAGCCACTGCATAAGCAGCGTTTGCGACGAAATGAAATTATCCACGCACTTACTTGTGCGATAACTTTTAATCAGTTTTTTTTTACTTTATTTTGATTTCTTGACGGATTTATCTATTTTTGCAAGTTGAATTTATGCAAATAATAATAATTTTTAATTGTTAATAAATGTCGGTTTAAGAATTTAAAAAGGGTTAGAAAGTAATGAAGTTCACACAAAAACCATGGGCAGAGCCTTTTAAAATTAAAGTGGTAGAGCCACTAAAAGTAACTACACGCGAATACCGCGAACAAGCAATGAAAGAAGCAGGTTATAACACGTTCTTGCTGCACTCAGCAGATGTTTATATCGACTTGCTTACCGATAGCGGCACTAATGCAATGAGCGATAATCAATGGGCTGGGATGATGCTCGGCGACGAAGCTTATGCTGGCAGCAAAAACTATTACTATCTTGAATCAAATGTCCAAAAATACTACGGCTATAAATATCTTGTGCCAACCCACCAAGGCCGCGGTGCTGAAAATCTACTTTCGCAATGCCTTATCAAAAAAGGGCAATATGTCCCCGGCAACATGTATTTTACAACAACTCGTCTCCATCAAGAGTTAGCTGGCGGCACATTTGTTGATGTTATTATAGATGAAGCTCACGACCCTCAAGCAGAGCATCCATTCAAAGGCAACGTGGATTTAAATAAATTTGAAGACTTGATAAAAAAAGTTGGTAGCGAAAACGTTGCCTACATTACTGTTGGCGCTACAGTAAATATGGCGGGCGGGCAGCCTGTCTCTATGGCAAATATTAAAGCTGTAAATGAGTTGGCGCATAAGCATGGCATCAAGGTAGTTCTTGACGCAACTCGTGCTATGGAAAATGCTTACTACATCCAACAGCGCGAAGAAGGTTATCAAAATAAAACAGTAGCTGAAATTTTGAAAGAATTTGCCTCCTATTCGGATGCAGCCACTATGAGCGGTAAAAAAGACTTGATAGTTAATATTGGTGGTTTTGTTGCAGTAAACGATTGGGATTTATTTGAAGAATTACGTAATATGGTTGTCGTTTACGAAGGTTTGCACACTTATGGTGGAATTTCCGGTCGTGATATGGAAGCTATGGCTCGCGGTATGGAAGAAGCTGTTCAAGATGATTACATGGCTTATAGAATCAAGCAAGTTGCGTATCTTGGTGAGAAATTAGACGCTTATGGCGTTCCAATGGTAAAACCTTTTGGCGGGCATGCAATATTCTTAGACGCTAGAAGATTTTATGACCACATTCCGCAAACTCAATACCCAGCTCAAGCGCTTGCAGCCGACTTATATGTAGATTCGGGCGTTCGCGGTATGGAACGCGGTATTGTTTCCGCTGGACGTAACAAAGAAACTGGCGAAGAATATATGCCAAAACTCGAGCTTGTTCGCTTGACTATACCAAGAAGAGTTTATACTCAATCGCACCTTGATGTAGTTGCCTATTCTGTTGCTGAATTATACGAGCATCGCCACAAAACAAAAGGCTTGAGAATGGCTTATGAGCCAAAATACTTAAGGTTCTTCCAAGCAAGATTTGAAAGATTATAATATGATTTTTCTTTGATATTTAATATAGATGGCTGCCTCTAAATCAGGCAGCCACTTTTTTATGGATTAGATATTTGCTAGCTGCGGGGGTTAATCGTTGAATACCCCAACTCTCATATTATTAACTGAATAAATTTCTTCGCCATCGCAAAGAAGTCTGCCGTCGGCGAAAATCATTGCCAATTTCAGGTTCATAATTCTTTTAATATCAACTATGTAAGTAACTTTTTTGCTTGTAGGTAATATCTGCCCGCGAAAATCAAGTTTCTCGCAGCCAAGAGCGCGACCTTTGCCTTTAGTTCCATTCCAAACAAGAAAAAAGCCAGTGAGTTGAAGCAGTGCGTCAAGTCCCAAAGATCCCGGCATAACTGGATCATTTAGAAAATGCACTTTAAAAAACCATAGCTCTGGATTTATATCAAATTCTGCAATAATTTGTCCTTTGCCATAAGCGCCGCCATCGTCGTTGATTTCGACAATTCTATCGACTAGCAGCATTTCATCCATTGGAAGTTTTCCGCTTTCGGGGCTAAACAACTTGCCAAGCGAGCAGTCAATTAGCTCCTCTTTGTTGTAAGAGTTCTTTTTCATCATTCTCCAAATTTTTAATTAAAATAAATTTTTAGTATTAATGAGCCTTTCTGGAAGAACTATATTTAGCGGTCAAAACAAAGGCTGCATCACACTTACAAGCGATGCAGTTTTATGAAATGCACGGCTTATGAGAGCCATAGACGGTTGATGTATAAAATTGTTTGGGCAGCGAATCATTTATACACCAAAAGGGCTGCCCGCTCGCGAGACAGCCCTTTGTAGAAATATTTGTTAATTTAGCTATCCATCAATAGTGTTGATGATGTCGAGTATGATATTAGTTTGTTCCAAGTCTTTCACGGAGATATGAAGGCAATCGCCAGCTTCTTGCAGTGCCTCAATTTCTTCATAGCTCATTTTATAGTTAAAAAGAGAGCCCGAAGCATTACCAATATAAACCCCAATAGCAATAAGATGCTTTTTAAATGCGACGCCATCTTGTGAGTCGATTTTATGATCCAAGATGAAAGCCGCCTTTCGCAAAACCTCTTTAGGTGAAATTTTTAGCCCTTCAAAGGTTCTGATGAGGCTCTCTGGCGAGTCGATTGAAGCAAGCACTTCCTTCGCCATAGAATCCCTTAGTTTGCTTGATTTAGCAATTATGTTCTCGATAGCCTTTTGCTCTTTTTTGTCGATTTTACCATCGGCGACTGCAATGAGTTTGAATATTGCAGCGATAGAAGACTGAAGCACTGCCCAATCTTCCTCTGGGAGAACTTCACGGTATGCCATAATTACCTCGCAATTAAATAGTTTAGCAATGAAAATACAGTTATTAAAGCAAATATACGAATCTGTTTACATTAACGTAAGAAGTTCCAAACTATTTCTTTCGATTATGGCTTTCGAGAATAAAGTTTGCATTAATAAAATGTTTGCCTGTTTTAACGTCAGTTTCGCTAAAATAAACTCTGAGCTTTTGTTCGATTGATTGAAAAAAGTGTATCGGCAATAGCAAATCTTTTGAAATAAGCATCCTACCACCAGAATTAATTGTTGCCTTGGTAATTATCATTTGCTCTTGCATCGGCACGTCAACTTCGCCCGAGGCTGTTTTGACAAATCTAAATTGCGAGCAATCATAGCCAAGCGTGTCTATATCGACTTCTGCTCGCATAAGATTGCTGTGTTCTAATATTGCAGAAGGGAAACCGTTCTCCACAAGTGTATCTACCGATTTGACAAGCCAAGATTCATTAACTGCTTTGTCTGTTTCTAAAAAAGGGAAGAGCAAAAATGGCTGAAACGCACCGCCCGAAGACATTACAGCTTCCGACGTATTCGGATTATATGCTCTATGCCTTTTCCCGACAGAATCGATAATCAAACAAACTTTTCTGCCCGACCAAGGCGAATAATCCCGTTTAACGCCTTGAATGTCGCCTTTTGATTCTGCTGCGATATAGTCCGTAAAAGCCACTGTTAGATAGAACAGCCCTTTGTTATCGACAGAATCGCATACTATTTTGAATCGCTCGTATCTATCTCTTATCAATGCGTCATCGAAGTCAAATGTGATGCTATCGTGAGATTCTACTCTGTAAATTATTTCGTCGCCCGCTAAAAATTTTAGCTGATAATGCACCGTATCTTTGATTATTACATCACTATCTTCAAAATCGTTCGGCTCTTGAGCATATAAATTGAACGCAAAACCTATTGCCAGCAAAGACAAGAATATTTTTTTCATCATCATTTCAATTTGTTTCTTTAATTTTAGCAAAAATAATACTATTTTTGTAAATATTGACGGTGCAGACAGGAAAAAGTTATATTTTCGCTGCTACAGATGAATGGCGCATTCGTCTAACGGTTAGGACACGGCTCTCTCAAGGCTGAAATAGGGGTTCGATTCCCCTATGCGCTACTAAACCATATTACTACCAAATATTTAACAATCTCTTTCGTTCATAACCTGAGAGTTCTATTATTTATACTCGGAGAAGCCATGAAAAAGTTGGTTTTACTTATTGCAATGCTTGTAATACCTTTTACTTCTTATTCGATTGACTTAAAGAAGTATCAAATCAAATCTGGAATTATCGAGCAAAAAATCGAAGGTACGGTGACCGGCACGCAAACTACGTATTTCGATGACTACGGCATTAAAGAAGCCACTTACACAAAGAATACCATGAAAATACTTGGTATATCGAAATCTACTGAAACGCTTACTATTTCTGACAAAGATTGGACAATAGACATCAATTTAGACGAGAAGACGGGAACGCGGGTCTCTAACAAGGTTATCAAAGATATGCTAGATGGCATAGCAGAAAAAGATTATGAAAGATTTGGCGAAGAGATGTTAAAAAAGCTCGGCGGAAAAAAGGTTGGAAATGAAGTGATTCTTGGAAAAAATTGCGAAGTGTGGGAAATCAAAAAGGTTAACACTACATCTTGGATTTACAAAGGAATTGCTCTAAAGTCAGTTGTTTCTATGATGGGAATGACTACGAACTATACTGCAACGAGCTTTCAAGAAAATGTGCCAATTCCAGCAGAGAAATTCCAAGTGCCAAAAGGTATTAAAATAACCGACGAAGAGATTAACAAAGAAGATATGCCTGTAAACCTTGAAGACATGTTTAAAATGTTGCAAGAAATCGAATTCGAAGAAGATGATTAGACTTTAGCTGTAAGATACAAGTAGTGGTATGCTGAGATTTGCACTTTAACGACCAACTCTATGGCTCGCCGTATAGTTGGGTGATTTATATTTCTCGGCTTATAGGCGATGGCAAATATTATTTCTTTGAGTTGATATGTTCTATACTTATTTTTGAATAATCCTATTTGTCAAATTTTTGAAATTGGTGAAAGATGAGTATAG
>JAKIZN010000080.1 GCA_022708005.1 Bacteroidota bacterium
TGGAAAGTGGATTGCATCCCGACCACGTAACGTTAGCGCCGGCAGCCGCAAGGGTTCTGATTAAAACGGCAGTTTCTTTGGTTACGTGCAGGCAGCCCGATATGGTATAGCCTGCAAAAGGCTTTGTCTCTTCATATTTTTTGCGTAAAGCCATTAGCACTGGCATACGAGATTCTGCCCAATCTATAAGCAACCTGCCTTCTTTTGCAAGAGAAATATCACGGACACAATATTTACCTTCAACTTCTGAAAAATTACCTTTCGCCGCTTTCGGTGGTGTATTCGACATTCTACTAATCCTTATAATTATTTATTTTACAAAATTCTTTTTAAACAAATCAACTAAATCAAGTTTTTCCCAAGGGAACTCATCGCGACCAAAATGCCCATAAGAAGCAGTTTGACGATAAATCGGGCGGCGCAAATCAAATCTATCTATAATGCCGCTTGGGGTTAGGTCAAGATTATTTTCAATAAACTTGGCGAGTTCAACGCCAGATACGTGGCTTGTGCCGTGCGTATCTACGAATATCGAAACGGGCTGAGCTATGCCGATAGCATAAGATAATTGTATAGTGCATTGTTTCGCAATTCCAGCAGCCACAATATTTTTGGCGATGTGGCGAGCGGCGTAAGCTGCCGACCTATCTACTTTTGTCGGATCTTTGCCAGAGAAAGCACCGCCGCCATGCGGAGCGCGTCCGCCGTAAGTATCAACGATGATTTTCCTGCCAGTTAAGCCAGTGTCCCCATGCGGTCCGCCTATTTCAAACCTACCCGTTGGATTTACATAAAATTTAGTTTTGTCGTCAATATATTTGCTCGGAATTACTTTTTTGATTACATTTTCTATTACATCGGCTTTGATTACATCTTGGGTCGCTTCAGGGTCATGCTGAGTAGATACGACAACAGCATCTACTCTTATTATTTCATATTTTTCATTATACTCGATTGTTACTTGCGACTTTGCATCGGGGCGCAAATATTTCATAATTTTTCCTTCTTTGCGGATAGTTGCAAGCTCTTGCACTAATTTATGTGCATAAACCAGAGTAGCGGGCATAAGCTCTGGAGTTTCGTCAGTTGCATAGCCAAACATCATACCTTGGTCGCCTGCTCCGCCGGTATCCACGCCCATAGCGATGTCTGGAGATTGATGATTAATAACATTGATAACGCTGCAAGAGTCTGCATCAAAGCGATAGCCCGCATGCACGTAGCCAATATCGCGTATAACATTACGAACTAATCGTTGCAAATCCACATAAGTATTAGTGGTTATCTCTCCGCCGACTACTATCATACCAGTCGAAGCAAAGCATTCGCAAGCCACGCGACTCTGTGGATCATCGGCTAACATTGCATCAAGCACGGCATCCGATACTTGATCGCAAATTTTGTCTGGATGCCCTTCGGAGACCGATTCCGAAGTAAACAAGAAGTGTTTGTTGTCCATATTTATAACCTATTTATTTTATACTATTCTTATAAAATTACTTTCTCACTGCCGAGCTAATTAGCTATGGTCAATCGTGCTCGAATTACCGATGTTAAGACGATGGAAATGCCCATTTAGTTCTGCTCTATTGCCAACGATAGAATCGACTAACAAAGATGAAGTTACCTTTGCTTCATAGCTTATTATAGAACCGCGAATAATGCTATCTTTGACAATTGCACCATCAGCAACAGAAGTATACGGACCAATTATTGATCGCTCAATCACAGCTTTGTCCGAAACAAACGAAGGCTGAATAATAATAGAATCCTTTAGCACTTGCGGCGTCGGATTTTTGTCTAATAAAAATCTATTTGTGGAGAGCAAAGTTTCGGGCTTGCCGCAGTCATACCAGCCATCGACGTTGAAGGTAGCAAATTCTGCTTTGGATTCGAGCATTAATTGCAGCGCATCGGTAAGCTGATATTCGCCGCGAGTGCGTATATCTTCATCTATCAGTTTATTCAAGGATTTTACCAAAAGGGGAGTATCCTTAATAAAATAAAGCCCCACTATTGCCATATTAGAAATAGGCTCTTCTGGCTTTTCGATAAGTTTTTCGATTTTTCCAGACGCATTTGAAATCACTACCCCAAATCTGCGTGGGTCTTCTACTTCTTTCACTCCAATAGAATTAACTCCAGAAGTAAAAGCAAGGCTTAAATCTACATCAAATATTGTATCGCCGAGTATAATTAATAGTGGGTCGCTGCCGAATGTGTCTCGACCTGTCCAAATTGCGTGTCCAAGCCCCAGCATTTCCTTCTGTTCAACAAATTGCAAGTCCATATTCCCATAGCGTTTGCGAACAAATTCTTCAACGAGGTCGCCCATATAGCCAGTTATAATCGTTGTTTTCATTATTCCTTGATTTTGCAATGCGTCGAGTATGTGGGCAAGAATTGGCTTGCCTGCAACGTTTAGTAAAACCTTAGGAAGTGCATAAGTGTGAGGTCTTAGCCGCGTGCCAACGCCTGCAACAGGAATGACTGCTCTCATATTAACCATAAATTATTGACAATAATGTAAATTTATATAACTACAAATTTACAAATATATTTTATATTTATTATCGAAAAACTATGTCGAACTAAATTGCATAGATTATTAGCAACGCAAAATTAAAACCAAATAATGCAATAGGGAATGATTGTTTAAGATGTCCTACACCTCGAAGGTGTAGGACATCTATTTTTACAGTCTGAATCAGGATTATCAAGATTATATGATTACCGGGATAAGAAAGGAAGAAATTGAATAGTAGGCAAAATTATCTTGTTAATCCTATAATCCTGAGAATCATGATTCTGACAAATAGACAAGGGAGCATGCCCACTTGCCTAAAGACATAGTCAGATAGAGTTTATATAGCATTATTCAGAATAAATTCAAAAATCTCGATATATAGCTTTATTACCACACAATAATATAACTCAAAAAATGTCATTTGCATTAATTAACCTTATATAAAAAAACGCATAATTGCATAACTTGCAACATCATGAAAAAGATAATATTTATAGCTATTATATTTCTCTTTGCTTTTGAGTCGTATGCTCAATTTTCTGGGTCGCTGCGTGAAGGCTCTTTTGTTGGAAAAATTACAGGTAAGCCCGTATTTTATAGTATATATTTGCCCGAAGATTATGACGATGGTGCAAGCAACAGAGCGTATCCTGTGGTATATCATCTGCATAGCTTGGGCGATAATTATAGAAGCGACTCACGACCGGCAGTCATAAAAGCTTTCGAAGAGGCAATTAGTTTAGGCATTATAGATGATGTTATAATCGTCTTTCCCGATGGCTATGAAAATAGCATGTGGGGCAATAGCGTGGATAGCACAAAGCCCGCAGAAATAAATTTAACGCAAGAGCTTATCCCGTTCATTGATTTTAATTACCGCACCATACCAGATAGGGAGCATAGAATGGTGCAAGGCTTTTCGATGGGTGGCTTCGGCGCTGCTAAGGCAATGGCTAAATATCCAGATTTATTTTGCAAAGCAGTGCTTTACGATGGTGGGATGCGAACTTGGGATTTGCTCGTTAGCGGTAGACCGCAAATTGCAGCCGAAGTTTTCAAAGGAAGCGAATCTCACTTCAATGAATATGCCCCGTGGAAATTTATAAGGCTAAACTATCCAATTTTAGCCTTGGATACTGCTTTTTATGTGGTGGTTGGCACTTTCACTTCTATGAATAAGTCATTTTCAGACTCACTAAAATTTTATGGAATACCGCATATTTACGATAAAACTTCCTGCGGACATGACATAGATTGCTTGCTCGATAAAGAGTGGTTGCGAGTTGCTGAATATTACTCGCCTTGCTTCAATGTAACGACTGACCTGCAAACGCAAGTGGCTGCCCTTTCCGCCAAAAGCAATTCGGCGAAAATGCTTTCTATCAACTATTCTATGAAGAGTACAGGCAAACTGCGAATTGAGCTAACGGATAGCATAGGCAATATCAAAAGTGTGCTATTCAACGGATACGGCATAGCGGGATACCATAGATTAGACTTAAATTTGGCATCGCTCAACGTCGAAAACGGGCTTTACCGCATTTGCTATTTTACACCCGAAGGCAACACAATCAGCAAGGAAGTGCAAATTTTGCAATGAGCTTTTTAATATCAAAATATATTAATTCAAGCGAAGATGCCGATATAGCTTTATACAAAAATCTTCATTTTACTCCCGTGTCGCATATCGAAACTAATGTGTGTATTGCCGAAGGGAGTAAAACCGTTAGAAAGCTATTAAAAAGTGAAATTGCAATCAAATCAATTCTTTGCACCGAAAAATATATCGATGAACTGCAATTTTATGGAGATAGATTGAGCGAGGCGAAAGTTCTGATTGCTCCGAAACTGCTGATTGATGAAATTGCTGGCTTTAAATTGCATGAGGGCATTATGGCTATAGGGGCAATTCCCGATGGCACACCGTTGGAGTTGCTCGGCAAGCAAATATTAGCTCTGCACGGAATAGTGAACTCCGAAAATGTCGGGGCGATAGTAAGAAACGCGGCTGCGTTCGGATTTGATTCAATAATCTATGATAGCAAAACAAGTTCGCCGTATCTTAGGAGAGCGGTGAGGGCATCTATGGGCAGCATATTTTTTGAAAAGGTATATAAATCTGTAGATATATTAAACGATTTGAGCAAGTTGAAAGCAAACGGTTATCAAATTGTCAGCATAGAATTGTCCGATGGAGCGATAGATATAAATAAAGCTAATATTAGCGATAAAGTATGCTTTATTTTTGGAGCGGAGTCTAATGGAATTAGCAAAGAAATATTGGAACTCTCGGACATAATAGCCAAAATCCCTATAAACAAGCAAGCCGACTCGTTGAACGTAGCCGCTTGCTCTGCAATAGTCTTGAATCAATATAGGGCAGCGAATGCTGACTAACTCCCACTATTTGCTCTCCGCCGAACAGCTAAATGAACGACATAACTATTGCCACTATCGCCAATATTAGAGCTACCACGGCAACTGCTATAGGAGCGTTGCCCGAGCCAGACGCTGACTGTTGCTGAGCGAGCATCGAGCTAATTCTCCTATTTGTATCGAATAGCTTTTTATCAAATTCTTCTATCCTTGCGTCTGAAACATTTCTTGGCGGCGGCACATTAGGCACAAAGCTGTCTTCCAGCCGCGAGTTTATCGAGCTAATCTCATCTTCGAGTGATAATAATCGTTTGGTAATTGAGTCGTCGCGATTAACTGGCGGTGGCAAATCGTTACCTTCCGAATCAAAGTCATAGCCCTGACGTATCAAATCTATGTCTAACGAAAGTTTTTTCACAGCAGACGACATGTTACTTTCGAGAAGTTTTAATCTCTCGTCGAACGATAGGAGTATGCTCTCCATTTGCTTTAGCTTTAGATTAGTCCTTATCTCAATTTTTTGCGCTTCGGAGTGTATTTCTTTTTCGACTTTTGCCTTTAGGCCGAGCATAGTCGATTCGAGCTCCATTTCAGATTTTTTCTTGAAATATTTTAGAGCTGACTCAAACTCTTCGCTTTGTTTGTTCAGTGTGTTGCTGAGATTGGTTAGGTCATTTTTTAAATTTTCAAACGATGTTTTAAATGCTTTTATATCGCCTAAATCTATGCTAAGTTTTATAGCTTCATCGGTTTTATTTTTTAATATAATTAACGATTCTAATACGTTGCTATTAATTTTTGATATAGCCAATTCAGAGTCGCTGCGGACGTTGTCTTGCAAAGTGTTCAATTTGCTAACAGACGCCTCGAACTCCTTTCGGTACTTTTCTAAAAGTTCGAAAGCCTTTGCGTATTCTTCAGCTTGGCTCTGCACTCTGCCGAATAAGCCTATAATTTCAGGGCTTAATGCTCTTGTTGTCTCCATTGCGACGTGTACTCCAGAAAATAGCTAAGCGATTCAATCATTTTTTCTAAATAATATTGCTCTATTTCTACGATTGGCTCTTTGGAATGCTTTAAAAGCACTGCATACATATCATTTTGGAATTCTACATCCTTAGCCATTCTGTCTTGCAAAAACTTTCGCAAATAGTCCATCAAAAGACCATCTTGAGCGAGTTGCTCGTAGAAAGTCTCTGGCTGAACCCTTTTCTTTATGCCAAAAAGCTGTAGTAAATCCAATGTTGAACCTCACATAGTTGTCATTAATGTATCGACAATATTTATATTTACTTTATATCTGGACTTCAAAGAGTGTGCCAAAAAAAATATAGCAAAGCAAATTTTTCTTATAAATTTAATAACTTACTGCAAGGAAAAGTATTGGAAATAAAAAAAAGCTGTCATTAATCCCAAATATTTGGAATTCTGACTGACTGTGTGTCCGTAAGGAAATATTTGGCTTTTTAAGATGTCCTGCACCTTCGATATGTAGGACATCTTAAAGCCAAATTGTAACGAACCCAAAGGGTTCAAATGTTTGTAGTAATGAATAATCGGCGATTTATACGACTCCGTAGGAGTTGCATTATGTTATACAATCTTATTTTCTACAAACATCAAATCCCTTCGGGATTAAAATAATTCCAAATAACGTATTAGAAATCTTATGAGAAGCCCCATTTAGAGATAAGTAGGCTATAAAATATAGCAAATTATCGCAATAAAAATACTATTTCTGCCAGATAATCGTAAATCAAAAATTATAGATGATAATACGAAAAAGTTAAAATTTTTCAAAAAAGTGAAAAAAATAAAAAAAAGTTTTGGAAATAATAAAAAAGTTCGTATTTTTGTATTCTCAAATTTGAGGGCAGATACCGAAGTGGTTAAACGGGGCAGACTGTAAATCTGCTAGGCTACGCCTTACGGAGGTTCGAATCCTTCTCTGCCCACTTTGAAATAGAGAAGTATAGTGCGGGAGTAGCTCAGTTGGTAGAGCATCAGCCTTCCAAGCTGAGGGTCGCGGGTTCGAGTCTCGTCTCCCGCTCATTAAAAGAAGGAAA
>JAKIZN010000081.1 GCA_022708005.1 Bacteroidota bacterium
TATTGGCGACAACGCTCCAGAAGTAGTAACCGCATTTATTGAAGTTACTCCAAGCGATACAGTAAAATACGAAGTAGACAAAGCTACGGGCTATCTCAAAGTCGATAGACCGCAAAAATATTCTAACGTGCTGCCTGCGCTATATGGGTTTGTGCCTCAAACTTATTGCGCCGAATCAGTTGCAGAATATTGCATTGAAAAAACTGGGCGAAAGGAAATCGTTGGTGATGGCGACCCAATAGACATTTGCGTATTCACAGAGAAGCATATTGCAAACGGAAATATTTTAGTCCAAGCAGTTCCCATCGGCGGATTTAGGATGATAGACGGAGGCGAGGCAGATGATAAAATTATTGCCGTCATGCGCGGCGATGAAGTATATAATAATTGGAGCGACGTAAGCGATTGCCCAAATACTATGATAGATAGGCTAAAACATTACTTTTTGACTTATAAAGATATGCCGGGTTCTGAAAAATCAAGGTGCGAAATTACGCATATTTATGGACGCGAAGAAGCACTTGAAGTAATCGAACGCAGCAGACGCGATTACGTAGCTACATTTGGAAAACTTGAAAACAAGCTATCTTTGGCAGCAATGGAAGCCTTTTCTATTGGATTTAATATGAAAAGGATGCCATTTTAAATCCCAATAATTCAATAGAAACTTTCCCATTGCCTATTCGCTGTTTCCCAGATGTCCTACACCTCGAAGGTGTAGGACATCTTAAGACCTAATTTTTCCTTATGGATACGCATTCAGTTAAAATTCCTAATGAATTATTTGGGGTAAAAATAGAGCTGTTGCTCGCAGCGCTATTTTATTTCTACGTCAATTCCAAGTCGCACCCAACGTCCGGGCTGGACAACATTTGCTATGTCTTGGTAGCTGTTATCAAATATATTATCCGCATCAAAATAGACATTTATAGGCTTTATTTTGTAATTTAGTCGAGTGCCTACTAAAAATATATCTTTATAAGGCATGTCTTTATTCTCGACGTAGCTAAAATACGTGCCATTACGTTTTTGGTAGGACGCTCTTATGTCAATTCCAAAATTGGACAAGCCCAAGCCTATGCCAAATGCAAACTTGTGCCTTAAATAGTCTAAGGCATAAAGCGATTGCAAATCTTCAGAACTCTTCTCCGAAGTAATATAAGTATATGATATACTTACGTATTTAATCAATTTTTGATTGTTCAATACAAAAGTCGGATAAATCGCAAATGAAGTTTGGAAGCCGACCGTATTCAGCTTAGTTAAATTCTTTGTTTCCCAAATGGTTGAATCTGGATGTTTAATCCAATCTATTAAGTTTTTCCCGCGGTTGTTGAAAATCGAGAGACTTGAATTGATGCGACTATCTATATATTTCACTCCCGTTTCAAACGACAAAGATTGCTCTGGAACAAGATTTGGATTGCCGCGATTTGTCGGTCCGTTATAATATAAATCAGTAAAGCTCGGTATTCTACCAGATTGATTTATGCTACCGAAAACAGCGATTCCATCTGCTATTTTATAGCTCGCGTCAATTCCGGAATAAATGCTTGGGCTGAAATCAGAGTTCGCGTTAAGCATAGCGCCAAATGAAACATTTGCCCTGCCAAATTCGAGCGAATGCTCAAGAAAAAGCGAAGCATTATCGCGAGTATCTTGCCTTGTATAATAGCTGTTTTTTGTGCCACTGACCTTTTTCGGCTTGCTCATCGTCGCCCCCAACACGTTGCTGTAAATATGCTCTCGCCTTGCCTCCGCACCAATTGTAGTATTTCCAAGCGAAGAATATAGCGTTATTTTCGCATCGCCTCCGACAATATCAGTTTGGTGATAATTATGCCCCGCATACCAAGCTGGCGCATCTTTGCTCGCCCTGAAAAGCTCAAATCTATCGAAATGATATTTGTAGTATGCTTGCGAGCTTATCGAATAGCTCAAATTTGTGAATTTATAGCATAAGGAAGTAAATGCAGAAGTCGTAGCTTCGAACTGATTTGGATAAGCCGCAGTATAAAAACTATTAGCGCCGAACTCTCGCTTATTAGCGCCGAGCTGCAAGGAAAATTCGCCTGCGTTAGTTGTAAGTGTATTTACGCCATAAGCATTAAGCAAATCCGTATCCGTATTTGCCATATATCCGTCAGATTTTTGGCGATAAATTGAGTAATAAGTTGAAAAGTTTTTAAATGGCTTGTAATATGACGACATAGACATATCATAATATCCATAATCGCCACCCGATAGCGATAGATTCACCGACTTTGATTCGCTTTTTTGCTTGGTAATTATATTAATCCCGCCGGAAAAAGCATTAGCGCCAAGCGCTCTACCGCCAGAGCCTTCTAGCACTTCTATTCGCTCAATGTCATTTATCGATATAGGTAAATTGCCGTTGTGATGCCCCGTTTGCGGCGAATTGAAAGGTATACCATTTAGCAAAATCATAGCTTGGTCAAACGAGCCGCCTCTGATGGAATAATCAGCTTGGGCAGATGGTCCCCCGCGACGCCTGACATCGACGCTCGAGACATATTCCAACAATTCATCTAAATTTTTTACTGGCGCATTTTCGATTTGCTCAAATGGCACAATGGTAACAATCCTTGAAACTTCGGAATATACCGTAGGTTCATGCGATGCTGTAACGACAATTGGGTTGGTGCGGGCTTCTTTGGTCTCATCTGAGTCGGCAAACACGTTCAATGCGCTGGAAATAATTCCAATCAAAATTAACAGTTTCATTGTATCGAAAAAATATCAAAAAATATCGATACAAAATTAGCGAAATTTCAAGGAAATTAGAAAGGAAAAATTGCCAGACAGAACAGTCAGAGCAAAGTGCCTATTCTTGACGCTTCGGCTTGCTTGGATACATAATTACTGCACCAAAAACTGCTCCAAATCCAACTGAAGTTAGCCAATTTGAGCTAATGGCGCACCCGCTGCTGCAGCCGAAAAAATGATAATAGATATAGCCAAGTACGGCTCCGATTGCAATCCCAATTCCTACTTTTATTGCTATAGTTTTGCTCATTTATAAATTCCTTATATTGCCAAAGAGTAATATATGCTCTGACGAGCAATGTAAACATAAATTGCTTTGCTCGCTTAATATTTTTTTAGGTTATGGCAATTTGCCGATAAAATGTTTTGAATTGTTTTTCGTTTAGAATTTTGGATTTCCTAATTTTTTCTATTTATTGATTTTGCCGAAAGCAAGCAAGGAACGTGCAATACGCGGCTTTGGCTATCTCTGAATAATTAGAATATAGAAAATAGTTATATCTTATAAAATCATCAAAGGGTTACACAATGGGCAATAGCAACAATGTAAATATCGATAAGCTAAATACTTTACGCCGAGTTAGAGAAGAATCATTATTAGGTGGCGGACAAGATAAAATTACTAGCCAGCACGCCAAAGGCAAGCTAACGGCGCGCGAGCGAATAGACTTACTAATAGATAATGGCACATTTATCGAAATTGATGCTTTCGCTCAGCACCATTCGAGCGATTTTGGATTAGATAAAACCAAGCCTTACGGCGATGGTGTCGTAACGGGTTACGGTGAAATAGCAGGGCAAAAGGTAGCAATATTTTCACAAGATTTCACCGTATTGGGTGGCAGCCTTGCCGAAATGCACGGCAAGAAAATATGTAAAATCATGGATATGGCTATGAAACTTGGTATGCCTGTGATTGGGCTGAACGATTCTGGAGGTGCCCGCGTGCAAGAAGGGGTAATTTCGCTCGGAGCTTATGCCGATATTTTCTTACGCAATACTCTTGCTTCGGGGGTGGTACCGCAAGTTTCAATTATTATGGGACCCTGCGCAGGCGGTGCTGTGTATTCACCTGCTATAACTGATTTTATAATTATGGTTAAAAATACTTCATATATGTTTGTTACAGGTCCAAAAGTTGTAAAAACTGTTACTCACGAAGATTTATCTTCCGAAGAGCTTGGCGGCGCCGAAACTCATTCAACTAAAAGCGGAGTGGCTCACTTCACCGCTTCGAACGATTTAGAAGCCTTAGAAATACTAAAAAAATTGATGAGCTATCTGCCCGCAAATAATGCCGAAGAACCTCCGTTTGTCCCAAACGATGACCCAACAGATAGAGTGGCAGAAGATTTATGCCATATTATTCCAGAAAATCCCAATCATCCTTACGATATGCGGGATATTATCAAAAAAATTGCCGACTTAGGAGATTTCTTTGAAGTTCACAAAGATTACGCACAAAATATACTATGCGGTTTTATTCGGCTCGCGGGGAAAAGCATTGGCGTTATTGCAAATCAACCTGCTGTGCTGGCGGGCGTATTGGACATCGATTCGTCTAAAAAAGCGGGACGTTTCGTCCGCTTCTGCGATGCTTTTAATATTCCGATATTGACATTGGTTGATGTGCCGGGATTTCTGCCCGGGGCGCATCAGGAGTGGAACGGGATTATCACAAATGGTGCTAAACTTCTATATGCTTACTGCGAAGCTACCGTTCCTAAAGTAACGGTAATTACACGCAAAGCTTATGGCGGCGCTTATGATGTGATGAGCAGCAAGCATATACGTGGCGATATAAACTTTGCTTGGCCCACAGCGGAAATTGCAGTAATGGGTGCTAAAGGAGCTGTTGAAATCATATTCAAACGCGAAATTGAAAATGCCGAAAATTCGGAGCAGCGCGGTGCGGAGCTTATCGATGAATACAACGAAAAATTTGCTAATCCATATATTGCGGCTTCTTATGGCTATCTCGATGATATAATTGAACCTAAAGACACTCGCAGGAAGCTAATAGAAGCATTTCATTTGTTGGAAAATAAAGTGGATAAAAATCCAGCTAAAAAGCATGGGAATATTCCATTATAGCGTTTGCTATTAAAATCGGCAAATATTTATTATATTGCAATTGGTTAGCAATTGAATTTTTGAAATTTACTTATTTTGCAAATAAATATGAATAGTATCGGGAGAGATTTAAGCGAGCGGGAACGAGAGATATTAATGCAAATTATCAGGCTGTATATCTTGAAGGCAATGCCTGTGGGTTCGCGTGCTTTGGCAAAGCATTTGGAAGGCGAAATAAATTTAAGCCCTGCGTCTATACGAAATGTTATGGCTGACCTCGAAGAACTTGAATATATAACGCATCCACATACTTCAGCGGGCAGAGTGCCGACCGATAAAGGCTATCGCTTTTATGTGGATTCGATAAACGAGTATGTTCATTTGAATGAAGTTGAAATTAACACAGTCAGGGAAAGCCTGCAAACCACCGATAGCAATACTATATTTCGCGACGCATCAAAAATATTGGGGATGCTTAGCAAGTATTTGGGAGTAGTCAAAATTCCGAGTATTTCAGAGTGCAAGGTGCAAAAGATAGAAATAATGGCTTTGAGTTCTACTCGGCTGTTGGTTATACTTGCACTCGATTCAAATTCGGTTCGCACAATTTCGCTTGAGGCAGATTTTGAAATCGAGCAAAAATACATAAAGCAAATTTCACAATATATCAACGAAAGAATTTCGGATAAGCCAATTAAATACATCAAAGAAAACTTCCGCGATATGTTTTCTGATATGCCTGCGGACAATTATCCATTGCTGCGGCTTTTCACTGATTCGCTCGATACAATATTCGAAGAGCCGCGAGAAGATCGTATATTGGTTGCTGGCACGCATAATTTGCTTGAATTGCCAGAGTTCGAGACAAAAGAGAAAATGAGAAGTATTATCGAGTTAATCGAGAACCAAGATATTGTCATTCATTTGCTTGATAAATATGAATATCCGAGCGATATTAAGGTGCTAATTGGCAGCGAAATGAATGACGATATTTTGGACGATTATTCACTTGTATTGGGTTCGTATCAAATAGGTTCAAGTCAAGGTTCAATTGGGCTGATAGGTCCTAAGCGAATGAACTACCCCAAAATGATTTCCATAGTTAAAACTGTTTCGCAAATTCTCTCAAATGGCTAATTGGCGGGGGCTTATGGAGATGAAAATTAGATTATATTATTTATCGACATCATCATCAAGGCTGTAGTTAAACTCAACTTTACTTTGACTGACTATTTCGCTTAAAATATTGTTTAAATATCCCTGCTTAGTTGCCAATTTATACCGCTCAATTAAAATTGGGATATTTATTATTTCTTCTATACAACTCAAATATTTCTCAACTATTGAGTTAATCGAGTACCATTTTACTGCATTTTCTCTAAGATTTTCAAGCAATGTTTCGGTTGTTGCTTCTGATTTAATTACAAAAGTTATTGGATAACGCTCAATTTTTTCAATATCAAGGAAATATTTCTTAACATCTAACGTTTCGGTTACTTGAAAAAATCGCCCTAATGGCTTCATTACAAAATCAATTCCGCCGTCGTTCGCGTTTGTTCTGCCTGTTTTGTATAATTTTAAATTTTCTTTCATTAAATTGTCAATGTCAAAACCCCAATAAATAACTTGTTCGTGATAATAGTACTTTAAGATTGAGTAACTTACTATTTCAAAAAGTCTTGCATCAACATTCTGCGACAGCAAACTCAAGATGAAGCTTTGAATTTTTTCTGAATCTTTACCCTCAATTTTCTGTAGTTGCTCGCAAGTCTTTATAAATCTTTCAAATGCGTCTTTTTTCGCTTTCGTGTATTCATCAATGATTGTAATTATTGCATTAGCAATGTTGTACTTACGCCTACCTAATTTGATTTCAATCAAACTTTCGTTAATCCAATATCTATTGCTTTCCAAATTTCTAATAATCGGCATTACTTCGGAAGTTGGGAAAAACTTTTGAAACTCGGAATTTAAGCGATTGTTTAACGCATGATTTTGCAGTTTGCTGCCAAACGGTAGTTCCCTTTGCCTCTGAAGTAGTTTGCTAGAAATCGCACCTTCATATTT
>JAKIZN010000082.1 GCA_022708005.1 Bacteroidota bacterium
AAACGAGGAATATATAGTGGCAAACCGCCAATCGAATACTCTCAAAAGGTTCGCCTTGATGTTTGCAATATTTTACACGTCGCTTACTTTGCTGAGCAAATTAGCGGTTGCTTATGGCTTTCTTACACGTAATTTTATGGACAGCTTAATTTTTGGAGTAGTCGATGCTGCGTTGCTAAGCCTTTTATTTATAAAATTTAGCCCGCGAGCTGATAGATAAATTGAAAAAATTAATCAAACATATCGCTTGCTATGCTATACTAATTATATTTGCTTCCTGCGCTAATATTCAAGCTCCTTCGGGCGGTCCGCCAGATACAACTCCGCCGGTTATAGAATACAGCTCGCCGAGCAACCTATCGCTCGAAGTAAAAGACAAAAAAGTAAAGCTGAAATTTAGCAAATATATGAACAAAAATTCTGTTATCGAAAATTTATATATTTTGCCAAGTATCAAAGCAGATTTTGATTGGAGTGGCAAAGATTTAACTATAGAGTTCCAAGAAGAATTTAAGCCCAATACAACGTATTCTATAAACATTGGCTCCGACTTCACAGATTTAAAAGGGAACAAGCCTTTGGAATCCTTCAATTTAATTTTTTCATCGGGCAATAAAATTGATAGCGGCAAAGTATCGGGCAAAGTTCTATATTCAAATCCGCAGGGGCTTTTTGTATTCGCATATAATATCACCAATATCGACGCTGATACTTTAGTTCCGACACTCATCAGCCCAGAATATAAAGTGCAGAGTGGCAGCAACGGTAGGTTTTCGATTAATGGCTTGCCCGATGGAAAATATCGGCTTTTCGCAGTCCAAGATAAATTTAAAGATGGGCTTATAAATGATGGGCAAGATATGTATGCTTGCTCTTTTGCCGATGCGGAAGTTGTTGATGGAATATCCAAAGATATTTTTTTTAGGTTCGGGCTAAACGTAGATACAACTTCGCCCAAACTTTTTTCTGCTGAGGCATTAAGCAGTAAAAAAGTAAGACTATACTTTAGCGAAAATATAGTAATAGACTCGCTTTCTGCCGACTGCCTGCAAATTTTAGATTCGGCATCAAACATTGCTTATAAGCCTTCGATAATTTATGCAGATACTGAACTAAAAAATGTAATTAATGCAATAGTTGCCGAGCCGTTGCCACCAAATAAAATATTTTTCGCTAATCTCACTGCTGGCAATTGCGTCATCAAGGATACAAGCGGCTTAGCATTCGATGAATTTGGAAAATCCGTTAGATTTATTAGCTCGAATGCCGCTGATTCTTCTGCCTTTGCGTTTGTCAATACATCAATCAAGGATAGCTCGGATTATCATGCTCCGTCGGTTGCCACAAAATTTATTTTCTCAGAGCCAATTGACGATGTTGCCGATTCTATGATTTCATATTTCAATATCACTGATTCTTTGGAAGTAAAATTTAAAACTAAAATAGTAAATCAATGCGAGTTAGAAATATATCCCGAAAAGCAATTGAAATACAACACGCGGTATCACATTTCGATTAAGCCCAATGCCGTTTATCAAAAAATTGATAAGCAGACAATTGATAAAAATCTCAGTTTGACATTCAAAACGGAAGATAATCGGAGCTTTGGGGCAGCATCTGGGAAATTGGTTGATTTGACTAAAAATAATGCAAAAAAAATAATCGTATTAGAGTCAACTTTGAGTGGGCACCGTTATCAAACAGAAGCCGACACATCTGGCAATTGGCGGTTCGATAACATAAGAGCGGGCAACTACTTTGCTTGGATATATGCAGACGAAAATGACGATAAAATGTATAGCTACGGCAAACTTTATCCATTTTCTTTTGCTGAAAAATTCTACCTTTACGAACGCGAGATTAACGTGAAAAGTCGCTGGGAAACCGAAGGAATAATCATCAACATCGGGGATTAGGTATGTCGGCAGCCAGCAAAATAGCAATAAGATATATATTCTCGAAGCGGTCTTTTAACTTCATCACAGTGATTACATCTATTTCAATACTTGGAATAGCGGCAGGCACAGCGGCGCTAATAGCTGTGCTTTCTATATTCAACGGATTTCAAGAGCTAACTGTACGGCAAATTACTGGATTTGACCCGCACATTAGAATTGTTCCCACAAAAGGGAATATTATTAGCAATCCGAGCGAAATAACTAATTTAGCAGGTCAAATACCTATTGCCCATACTGCAGAGCCGCTTATTCAGAGCAAAGTCGTAGCGACGCACAGCTCTAATATGCAAGTTTTTACTCTATACGGCATTGGCGAAAATTACTTTTCGTTTATCAATGAACTAAAAAAATCCATAATAGTAGGCGAATTTAATTTTCACTATGGCGAGCATCGCAAAGGGATTATGATAGGCTCGGCTCTCGCTGATAGGCTCGGCGTTTTTGCAGGCGACGTAATTGAATTAGTCTCTCCGAAAATGATTGAAGCATCTTTGCAAAGCTACTCCTATCCCAAAGGCGAGCAGTTATACGTTGCGGGCATATTTCAAACGAATATTAAAGATAACGACCTTACAACTGGATTTGTCATTTCAAACACTGCCCAAAATGTATTTAGTATGCAAAACGAGCAAGCAAATTGCATGGATATAAGATTGGAACAGTTTGAAAAAGCAGATACTTACGCAAGCCAATTAAGGAGCAAATTAAGCAAAGATTATCAAGTATATACGTGGAAAGATTTGAACTCAGATTTATATCAAATTATGCAATTTGAAAAAATGGCTTCTTTTTCTATAATCGGAATTATAATAATTATCGCTGTTTTCAATGTGCTTTCATCTTTGGCTATGACAGTTACAGAAAAAAAGCAAGATATTGCGATAATTAAAGCTATCGGAGCGACAGCTAAATTTATTAGAAATATATATCTAATAGAAGGCTCTTTGATTGGGCTTATCGGAACGGCGATAGGGACAGTTGCAGGACTAATCTTTACCTTCGGGCAAATCCATTACAAATGGTTTGCAATAGACGGAAACCGTTATATTATTGATGCTGTGCCTGTTTCGGTGCGGACAGCAGATGTAGTGCTGATAATACTTTTTTCGATGTTTCTATCGTTTTTAGCTACAATTTATCCAGCTCGAAAGGCGTCGAAAACAGTTGTAGCTGAAGCAATACGTGGTGAATAAATATTAAATATACAATAAATTTAGGACAAATTGCAATGAACTCATCAACTCATAAAATCAAAACTGCCCTTTTATCTGTGTCCGATAAAACAGGGCTGATTGAATTAGCTCAAGAACTATCTGCTTGCGGCATCGAGATATTCTCAACTGGAGGAACTGCGGCAGCTATACGCGGAGCTGGAATAGAAGTTAAAAGCGTGTCCGAGCTGACTGGCTTTCCAGAAATTTTAGGAGGCAGAGTAAAGACGCTGCATCCTGCTATTCATTCTGGGCTGCTTGCCGATTTGGGCAATACCGAACACATCAAGCAGATGGCAGAGCATAATTTAAAATCAATTGACTTGCTCGTAGTCAATCTTTATCCATTTGAAAAAACATTACAGAACGAGAACTCAACTCACCAAGATTTGATTGAAAACATAGATATTGGCGGACCTGCAATGCTCCGAGCGTCTGCTAAAAATTATAAATGGACAGCCGTAGTTGTCAATCCTGCTCGGTACGCCGAAATTATTGATTTTATCAAAGCGTCTGGCACTATTGATGAAGATTATCGTGCCAAACTCGCCGCGGAAGTATTTTCGCACACGGCAGCTTACGATTCTATGATTGCCAATTACCTAAATAAATACACTAAAACAGACAACCCTGAGAAGCTAACGCTCTCTTCGCCACTCGCTCAAACGCTGAGATATGGAGAAAATCCACATCAAAAAGCAGCTCTATATGGCAACTTTAATGATATTTTCAAGCAACTTCACGGCAAAGAATTATCGTTCAACAACATTGTAGATATTAACGCCGCGTCTAATTTAATACTCGAGTTCGACGAGCCAGCATTAGCCATCATAAAGCACACTAATCCTTGCGGAGTAGCTTTGGGCAATAACTTGCGCGAAGCGTTTGCCAAGGCGCTGGCGACTGATAACGTCTCGCCGTTCGGCGGCATTATCGTCGTCAATAGAAAAATAGAAGTTGAAGATGCAGAAGCTATGCATTCAATGTTCACAGAAGTGATAATCGCTCCTGATTTTTCCGAAGACGCTCTATCGCTACTAACTAAAAAGCGGGATAGAAGGCTCATCGCTGTCGATATGAAGGCTTTAGCAAATGCTATCCAGATGGACATTCGCTCTGTCGCGGGCGGCTTGCTAGTCCAAGATGCTGATAAGATTGACTTGTTAGATAGCGAGCTAAAAGTCGTCAGCAAGCGGGCTCCAAGCGATAGCGAAATGAAAGCGATGAGATTTGCTTGGAAAGTATGCAAGCATGTGAAATCTAATGCAATTGTCTATACTGATTCGGAGCGAACTTTGGCTATCGGCGCGGGGCAAATGTCGCGGGTGGATTCATCAAGAATAGCGGTCGAAAAAGCAAAAATTAATAAATTAGACTTAAAAGGGTCGGTCATTGCTTCTGATGCGTTTTTCCCATTTGATGACGGAATCCGCTTTGCAGCCGAAGCAGGAGCTACTGCTATAATCCAGCCCGGTGGCTCAGTCCGAGACGAAGAAGTGATTAAAACAGTAGACGAGCTAAATTTAGCTATGGTATTCACTGGGATAAGGCATTTCAAGCATTAAAATTTCTGCTTGAGTTTTGTTTGTAAAGTGATATTTATGATAAATTAAAATATCACGACTGCAAGACTTTTATAAGATTTTTTTTATTTCGCTATCTCTCGTTGAAACAAGCGAGAGCGGGATAATTAAAAATACGTGATTATTTTCTAATTAAATTTTAATATATTTGTAAAATAAAATTGTTAGATTTATATTATCGTAAAAGTCATTTTACGTAATTTATAGTTATTTGATTGAAATAAATATCAAAAATGATATATTATTGAAATTGTATAGCGATGATACAATTGTTTTGATTCATATATCGGAGAGATTATGAAGTTATTAACTAAGCAGTTCGGTCGAGCGAGTGCGAAGCTACTATTTATAGTGGCGGCGACCTTTTTGATGATGCCCGAACCAGCCGCAGATGCTCAAATGACTCGCAAGTGGGCAGAGTTTTTAGAGCAGCAGCGAAAAGAAAAATTTCCGGACGAATATTCAAAATTGGACAAAAATAAGTCTGGAAAAGCAGTAACCGACGAAGTTATTGCTGCCACATTAGAATCGTCCCGCCAAAGCTATCTGCAAGCATTAATTCTCATCAAACGCGGGGACACAGTTAGTGCTGCTCGCCATTTTCAACAAGCGATTGATATACTAAATAAGTTGGTTAGCTATCCAAATATCGATCAAAACGAAGATTTCTCTGACTTAGCCCAATCTATTGTTGAAGATTACGAAACGTATGTTACTAACATTGAATCGCTTGATGAAGATGCTTCTTTGTTTATTGTCCGCGATAAACTATTTCAAGAGATAGAGAAAATACCAGCTTCCGACGGACCAGTTGCAACAAGAACTACTGCTAATGAGGTAAAAGTCGCGTATCCAAATAAGCTCTCTAATCCAGACAAAATTGTAATTCCGCTTGTTGAACATGATTTAGTCAATAGAAATATAACATTTCTGACTAAAAACAAGCACGGCATTACTTTTATGAAAAATTGCCTTGAGCGTTCTGGGAAGTGGTTTCCTATGATGCGGCGAATAGCTGCCAATGAAGGTATGCCGGAAGAATTGCTATATCTCGCTATGAACGAGTCGGCACTTAATCCTAATGCTGTTTCTCGGGCAAGCGCTGTTGGAATGTGGCAATTTATGCGAGCTACTGGGCGCGATTATAAACTCAACGAGAAAGATTCTTATTGGGTAGATGAAAGAAGAGACCCCGAGAAATCTACTTTGGCAGCGATGAGACATCTTCGCGACTTATACAACGAGTTTGGTGATTGGCATTTAGCTCTTGCGGCATACAACTGCGGCACGGGCTGCGTTAGGCGGACTATACGAAAATCCGGTCTAGAAAAGCCATCTTTTTGGGATATTATGAGCCGCTTGCCAAAAGAAACAGCCAATTATGTCCCATCATTTATTGCGACTGTTAAAGTGGCGATGAATCCAGAAATGTATGGCTTTGACCTTAACGACATTCACTACCAAAAAGAGTATAAATACGATATTTATCCTATAGATGAGCCGACTAACTTAAGCGCACTAGCTAAGGCGGCGGGCATTAGCGTTGAAGAGCTAAAGGAGTATAATCCGGAATTAATCCAAACTATTTCTCCCGCGGATAGAAAAACTTACTATCTCAAAATACCATTTAAAACTGCCGAAATATTTGCTAAAAACTATGCCTCACTCACACCAGAAGAAAAGCAACCTTTTGTTTTCCATACTGTAGATAAAAACGAAACTTTGGAGCAAATTGCTCAAAAATACAACATTTCCGCTATGGATTTAGTAGATGTTAATGGCTTGAGTGGATACAAGGCTAAAGTAAAGCGGGGCGACAAACTTCGTATCCCAGTGGGTGGCGCTGCATATAGCGATGAGCCGCTAACGGCTAAGAATGACACAGCAGCCACGGCTGGCGACAAACCTACAACTGATGGCAACGCAAATAATTTAGAGCAAACTAGCGTCGGGCAAATAGTATATCATACCGTTCAGCGTGGCGAAACTATTTACAGTATTGCTAATCGATACGGTATCAGAAGCACTGATTTGAGAAATTTGAACAATTTGCCTTTCGATGATGATAACATCCAAGCAGGGCAAAGGCTCATCATTGCTAAAAATAAAGTAA